>JAZFQW010000195.1:0-11247 GCA_036445335.1 Alphaproteobacteria bacterium
ACTACCGCGCCGGCCCCAGGTGCTGGCGGCCCCAAGCCGACCCGCCCGAACGGGCGTTGCCGCCGGCCTGGCCCTGCCGGCGGCAACGCCTCAGGCGCCGCGCATATCGGCGAGGAAGCGACCGAAGATCTGCCCGATGGCCTGGTTCATGGCGGTGACGGCGGCGTCGACGCTGTCGTCCGTGCACTGGACTTCGGCGGCGTAGGTCTCGATCACCCGCAGCCGATCGCCGGACCGGTCGACCAGCGCCAGCTCCAGTTCGGCGACCACCCGCGGCGGGTCGCCGTCCAACAGCCGTTCCAGCCGGCGGATCGTGCCGATCACCTCGAAGTCGGGCCGGACGCGCATCTCCGGAGTGACCACCGCCTCGGCCACCCCACTCTTGCGCAGATAATCGGCGAGCTGGCTCTGCAGGAGGCGCGTCGGTGGTTCGATCCAGAAATGATAGTCGTACTGCTGCAAGGCAAGCGACCCGTCGCCGCCGCTGTACGTCAGCGGTCGTTCGCGCATCACGCCCTCGGCATCGAGCCGCGTCACCAGGACGATCCCCGGCAGCATCGTGCCCGATGCGGTGGTCGGCGGCGGCACCGAGATCCGATAGAAATGATCGCGCGGCGCCGGCGCCGAGGATCCTTGGCAGCCGGCCAGCACGAACCCAGTCAGAACCATCGCGACCCAGCGCATCATCGTATCCTCCCTACCGGAGCGGCGGACCCCTGCCGTGAATTCAGCCCCAGGAGCGCGCTCGGATTCTGCCGGATCAGCCGGCTGAACTCGTTCATGTTGCGCGCCGCACCCTCGATGTCTTGGTTGATCGTGTCGATGCTCTGGGCGATCGACCGCAGCACATAGCCGGCGTTCTCCAGAGCCACCTTGGCCTCGTCCTCGCTTTGGGCGATCAGCCCGTCGACCCGGCGGATCAGGCGGTCGAGCTCCTCGGCGGTGCCGCCAAGCTCGCGGCCGACCGCGTCGAAATGGTCCGACGCCGATTCGACGTTCTGCAGCGTCTGGTGCACCAGATCGATATTTTCCTGCGAGACCATCCGGCGGACCGCGGCGAGGGCCTCGGTCGCCTGGATCGTCGACTCCTCCAGGCCGCCGAGAATGACCGGCACCTGCCGTTCGACGGTCTCGGCAACCGCGGCCAGACGGGACGCCAGATGCTTGAGGTCCTGCTCGACGATCGCGTCCATGTTGGCGACCATGCCGCTGACCTGCTCGATCAACGGCCGCAGGCCGTCGCGGTTGAGGTCGCCGATCTCTCCGGCCATCGACGCCACCGCGGCGAACAGGTCGCTGGTCGCCGCGCCGGTGATCTGTCCGCCGACCGGCACCGGGGACTCGTGTATGCCGCCGGCGATGTCGATCGTCTTGGTCGACAGCAGGCTGGAGCTGCCGATCCTGGCGATGCTGTCGTCGGGGATCCGCCAGCCCTTGTGGACCGAGATGTCGACCCGGAACCGCATGCGCGGACCGTCGTCGATCGGCGTGACCGACTCGACCTGGCCCATCGGATAGCCCTCGTAGCGGACGAGGGTGCCGAACTTCACATCGGCCACGTTGTCCAGGACGATATAGTACGGATCGGCCGGACCGGCGCGGCCGGTCAACAGCAGCGCCGAGCCGATCGCCGCGGCCAGCATGGCGATGACGAACAGCCCGACGGCCACATAATTCAAGGTATGATTTCGCACTGTGCTTTCGGATCATCGGGCGCGGCGGCCGGCACCGGCCGCCATGCCGTTCACCCCACTCCTGTCAGTCGCCGCAGATAGTCCGCCGCGTCGACGTCGGTGTCGGCCGACCGGCGGTTGAGCAGATTCTGGATCCGTTCGTTGTCGCTGTTGCGCACCTCGTCGACCGAGCCGATCGTCAGGATGCGGCCGCCGTCCAGAACGGTGATCCGGTCGGCGATGCCCAGCGCGCTTTCCAGCTCGTGGGTGACGACGACCACGGTCATGTCCATGGCGTCGCGCAGCTCGAGGATCAGGTCGTCCAGCGCCGACGACACCACCGGATCCAAGCCGGCCGACGGCTCGTCGAAGAACAGCAGTTGCGGATCCATGATGATCGCCCGGGCGACCGCGGCTCGCTTGAGCATGCCGCCGGACAGCTCCGCCGGCATCAGCTCGCCGAAGCCCGACAGGTTGACCACCTCCAGCTTCATCCGCGCCATGATCTCCATGGTCCTGCGGTCCAGCGACGTGTGCTCCTGCAGCGGCAGCATGATGTTTTCCGCCACGGTCATCGAGCTGAACAGCGCGCCGCCCTGGAAGGCGACGCCGATCCGGCGGCGCACCGCCTGGAGCTCCAGGGGGCGGATGCGGGCGATGTCCTGACCCAGCAACCGGATCGAACCGTCCGACGGTCTCTCCAGCCCGACCAGATGGCGCAGCAGCGTGCTCTTGCCCGAGCCGCTGCCCCCCATGATCACCATGATCTCGCCGCGCTCGACCGCCACGTCGACATCGAACAGGATCTGCCGCGCCCCGTAATGGGCGTTCAGGCCACGGACCTCGATCACCGCCACGCCGGGGTCGCCGGCGGGGTCGACCGTGCGCGATGTCGCCCGGCCGGCCATCTCAGCGGGTCACCACGAAGGCGAAGACCATGTCGGCGATCACGATCGCGGCGATGCTCTGCACCACCGCCTGGGTGGTGGCGCGGCCGATCCCCTCGGCGCCGCCGCGCACCATCGCGCCGTTGACCGCCCCGATCAGCGCGATCAGCAGCGCGAACAGCACGCTCTTGGCCAGACCATGGGTCAGGTCGCCGACCGACAGCGCCGCCATCGTGTCGGCGGCGAACGCCGTCATCGTCGTGCCGAGCTGCGCCGTCACGTACAGCCCGGCCGCCGCCAGCGCCACCAGGTTCGCCCACATCACCAGCGCCGGCATCATCACGATCAGCGCCACCAGCGCGGGCACCACCAGAAACCGCACCGGGTTGATCCCGATCACCCGCAGCGCGTCGATCTCCTGGTTGATCTCCATGGTGCCCAGACGCGCCGCCAGGGCCGATCCGGTGCGCCCGGCGACCAGAATGCCGATGATCAGCGGCGAGAATTCGCGCACCACCGACAGCGCGATCCCGATCGGGGCGAAGGATTCCGCGCCGAACAGCCCCAGGGTGTAATGCCCCTGGATCGCCAGCATCAGTCCGATGGTCGCCGCCAGGATCGTGCTGATCGGCAGCGCCTGGACGCCGATCAGCAGCATCTGGGCGACCGCCGCGGACAGCCGAACCGGCTGACGGCGCCGACGCCCGGCGACCAGCCAGAAGACACTCTCCGCCAGCAGCACGGCGCCCAGGCCGACCTGGTCTATGCCGCCAACCGTGCGGCGCCCGATGGCTTCGACGAGCCGGAACATGGTCCGCCCGGCGCCGTCAGCCGCCGCCGGCCGGCGACGCGGCCGGGGTCTCCAGGATGGTGAACACCTTGTCCAGCCGCGCCAGCTTGAGCACGCGCTGCGCCTGGGTGCTGACCGCGGCCAGCACCAGCGCGGTGCCGTTGTCCTTCGCCAGCTGCAGCGCCTCGACCAGCGTGGCGATGCCGGAACTGTCGATATAGTCCACCTGCGACAGGTCGACCCTTATGTCCTTGCCCCGCGCCACGCAGTCCAGCAGCCGGTCGCGCACCCCGTCGGCGTGCTCCAGGTCGATATCGCCATGCAGGCGTACCAGCAGCGTCCCGTCGTCTTCGGTGATGTCACAGCTCATTCTCGCTCCACCCGTGTCTTGATGAGTTGCAGCAGGTTGCCGCCGCCGGACGGCGGCGGCAGGAAGTCGACCTCGTCCATGATCTCGCGGATGAAATGGGTCCCCAGACCGCCGGGGATGATGTCGTCCAGGTCGCGCGGCCGGACAGTCCGCGGATCGACCGCCGGCGCGAAGTCGCGGATGTGAATCACCAGGGCGTCCGGACGGCGGAACGTCCTGAGCTCGATCGTGCCTTCCGCGCGGTCGGCGTAGGCATGGACGACAACGTTCTGGCACGCCTCGGCCACCGCCAGCACGATGTCAGCGGACGTCGCGACGTCGAAGCCGCACAGCCGGGCCGCCGCCTCGACCGCGCCGCGCACCAGGCGCACCCGGTCGACCAGCGCCGGCACCGTCAGGAAGCCCAGGGTCTCACCCTGGCCGGCCGCGATCACGCCGCCGCCGCCGTCGAGAGACCGGCTCGCCTTGGCGTCGTCGATCGCCAGCACCGTCAGGTCGTCGCGCACCTCCCAGCCGTCGCGGTCGAGGTCCGCCAGCAGGACGTGCAGCCGTTCCTCCAGCGGCGAGTCCGCCATCGTCTCGAGCATCTGAATGAGACCGTCCACGCCCAGCACGTCGCTGTCGCCGTGGCGGTATTCGGTCAACCCGTCGGTGAAGATGAAGAACTCGCCGCCGTCCAGGTCGACGGTCCGGGCGTCGAACGCGATCTCGGGTATGATGCCCAATGGCGGCGCGTCGGCGGGGAATTCCTCGTAGGTGCGATCGGTCCGGCGCAGCAACGGCGGCTGGTGGCCGGCATTGGCGAACCGGACCCTGCCGCTGGCGGGCGCGTATACCCCTGCGACCATGGTGACGAACATCCCCCGGCTCGCGGTCTCGCAGATCTCCCGATTGATCAGCGCCAACAGGTCGGCCGGGTCGTTCATGGTCTTGCCGAGGCAGCGGAACAGGCTGGCGGTCTTGGCCATCAGCAGCGCCGCGTTCATGCCCTTGCCGGAGACGTCGCCCAGGGCGAACCGCACCAGCCCGTCGGGCGGCGAGAAGAAATCGAAGAAATCGCCGGACACCTTGCGATACGGACGGTTGAGGCCGTACACCGCCGACCCCGCCGCGTCGGGCTTGGGCAGCAGGCTGCGCTGGATCTCCCCGGCCAGCGCCAGATCGCGACGGTCGCGCTCCTGCTCGGCGGATGTCTGCGCCAGCCGCGCATGGGAAAGCCCCAGCGCTGTCGTCGTGGCAATGACGTCCAGACAGCGGCGCACCGGCTCGGCGTCGACCGACGGTCGCCCGGCGACGGCGATATGGCCGAGATGCCGGTCGGCCACGACGAGCGGCGCGCAGGTCGGCGACGGCGCCGTCAGGCCGCGCGACGCCAACGATGCCGCCAGCGCCCGTTCGGTCGCGGCGGCACCGCCATGGGTGGCGGCCGGCACCTTGAACGCCGACAGATCGACCGGTCCGCGGCCGCCGACACAGACCAGGTCGCCGTCCGGCGGATCGGCGAGCAGCATCCAGGCGGAGTCGATGTCGGGCAGAGCCGTCACGGCGTCGAGCGACCGCTCGACGATCGCTACCGGATCGGCCGCCGCGGCGATACGCCGCACCATCGCCGCCAGGTCCGCCGGCGGGTCGGGCAGCGCTTCGTCTGTGATGTCGCGGACCGGATCGGCCATGGTCTGCTTCCGCGGCGGCCACCGTCGAGACTGCGGCCGGTGGCTTGATGTTCGTTCGTCGCGCTAGTTGGAGCGCGGCGCTATCTACCCAAGGTTGCCGTGCAAAACTGCAACCCGGAGCAACTCGCGGTAGACCCTAGGACAAACCCCTCAAATCTTGGTTAACTGCCGTTAGACAGGATAACGGCTCGCGTCAGATCGAGCGGATCATCCCGCCATCGACCCGCATGACGTGGCCGGTCACATAGCCGGCGGGCTCGCTGACCAGGAACACCGCGGTGCTGGCGAACTCCTCCACGGTGCCGTAGCGACCCGCCGGGATTGATGCCGCCGCCTGACGCCGGACCTCGTCGATGTCGACGCCGCGGCTTTGCGCCGCCTTGGTGTCCAGTTCGTCCACCCGCTCGGTGTCGATTCGGCCGGGCAGGATGACGTTGGCGGTGATCCCGTCGCCGGCCACTTCGCCGGCCAGGGTTTTGGAATACGCCACCAGGCTGGACCTCAGCGTGTTCGACATGCCGAGCGTCGGAATCGGCTGGACGACGCCGGACGAGGCGATCGTCAGCACCCGCCCCCATTTCCTCCGCCGCATCGGCGGCACGGCAGCGTCGGTGAGCGCGATGATGCCCACGACCATGCTCTCGAAATACCGGCGCCATTGCTCGGACGCGACGCCCAGGGCACCGGTCGGCGGTGGCCCACCGCCGTTGTTGATCAGGACATCGACGCCATCGGCCGCCAGCAGGTCCGCCATGGCGGCCACCGACTCCGGGTCGCCGAGATCGAGACGACGGGCCTCGATCGCGACGCCGTTGGCGGCCTTCAGCGCGACGGCGTCGCTATCCAGCCGCCCGACGTTGCGCGCCGCCAGCACCAGGTCGCAGCCTTCCGCCGCCAGGATGCGGGCGATGCCACGGCCGATCCCGCGCGACGCCCCCATCACCAACGCGCGCTTGCCCTTCAGACCCAGATCCATCGCCCGACTTCCCCGTCACCCGCCGGCCCGTCACCTCCCGGCCCGCGGCCGATGGTACCGTGACCGGTCGAGAAATCGAGGGTGAATTCGGGTCCTAACCCGCGCTTGATCCACTCGACGGCCGGCGACAGTGCCGCATCGTGGATTAGGATCGGTGAATCGCGTCACGCGGGATCGCGGTCGATGAGGTGGGTGAACGAGCCCATGACCGAGCCGCACCGGTGCCCGACCAGGCCCAGGTCGACGCCGGTCGAATCGAACGCCCGAAACAAGGCCGGGCCGCCGTGCGCGACCGCCTTGGCGTAGTGGAACTCGTGGCCGCGGAACCCGTCGCCGGGGCGGCCCAGCGGTCCGTCGGCCAGCACCGCGACACGGCGATAGCCCAGCGTCAGGCCGGGCCGGGCGAACGAGCTTTCCAGCGGCAGCAGACCGGCCATCCGATGGCGCGCGCCATCGCCGTCGACGAGACCCCGCCCCAGCACCATGTAGCCGCCGCATTCGCCATAAATCACGGCGCCGCGCGCCGCGGCGGCGGCGACGCCGTCGATGAACCGCCGGTTCGCCGCCAGCCGCCCGGCATGCAGTTCGGGATAGCCGCCGGGCAGATATATGGCGTCCGCCGCCGCGTCGGGCGCGTCGTCGGCGAGCGGAGAGAACGGATGGATCTCCGCGCCGGCGGCGCGCCAGCCGTCGAGCACGAAGGCATAGGCGAAGGCGAACGCCACGTCGCGCGCCACGGCGATGCGCTGACCCGGCATCGGCAGCACCGTTGCGGGCGCGGTGGCCGCGACCGTCGCCGGCCGCGCCAGGGCGGACAGCGCCGCGACGTCGACATGGCCGGCGACGAAATCACCGGCGGCGGCGAGGTATGCCGAGAGCCCGGGGTGCTCCGCCGCTTGGACCAGACCGAGATGCCTGTCCGGCAGCGCGATGGCGGCGTTCCGCGGCAGGGCTCCAAGCACCGGTATGCCCAGGGGGGCGCACGCCGCCTCGATCGTCCGGCGATGGGTGCCGCCGCCGACGCGGTTGAGGATGACCCCGGCGACGGTCACGTCGGCGCGGTGCCGCGCGAAGCCGGCCAGCGTCGCCGCCGCCGAGGCGCCCTGGCCGCGGACATCGAGCACCAGCACCACCGGCCAGCCGGTAAGCGCCGCCAGATCGGCGGTCGACCCACCGCCGCCGGCCGCGCCGTCGAACAGGCCCATGACGCCCTCGCCCAGCACCAGGTCGGCGCCCTCGCCGGCCCGCGCGACGAGCCGGGCGAGGGTCGCCGGGCGCATCGCCCAGCCATCCAGGTTGAGGCAGGCGCGGCCGCTGGCCGCGGCGTGGAACGCCGGATCGATGTAATCGGGCCCGACCTTGATCGACGAGACGGCGCACCCGGCATCGCGCAGATGGCGGAGCAGGCCCAGGGTAACCGTGGTCTTGCCGCAGCCCGACGCGGACGCGGCGATCAGCAGGCCCGGCGCCATGGGCGGCTAACGGGTCACGCCGATCCCAAGATCACCGAGGATCGATCGGGCGGAGAGGCCGGCCCGATCGATCGTCGAGATTCTTGGAACCCGCGCTCGAAATCGCCAACGCGAACCACGCCACCGCGCGCCCCGATGTCCAGAATTCGGTCCGGCGCGAGACGCAACACGCGGGTCACGCTCCCAGCCCCTAACCGGTGTCGGAGCGGGCGCGGGTGCCCAGGGGATCGGGCCGAAGCACCTTGCCGTCCAGCGCGCCCAGCCAGTCCAGGGCGTCGCGCAGGCGGACCACCTGGCCGACCGCGACGATCGCCGGCGGCGCCACGCGCAAGCGCCGCACGTCGGCGTCGCAGGCCGCCAGGGTAGTCTCCAGCACCGTCTGCTCGGCGGTCGTGGCCTTGCTGACCACGGCGACCGGCTCGTCCGGGCGCCGGCCCGCGGCAATCAGCCGCCGGGCGATCTCGCCCAGATGCTTCAGCGCCATATAGAACACCAGCACCGGCGCGCCGTTCGCCAAGCTCGCCCAGTCGAGCCGATCGGGTACCGCGCCGACGACATCGTGGCCGGTCACGAGGGTCACCGCGGAGTTGGTGTCGCGATGGGTCAGCGGGATGCCGGCATAGGCCAGCGCCCCGACACCGGCGGTGACGCCGGGAATCACGCGGAACGGCACCCCGGCCTCGACCAGGCTCAACGCCTCCTCGCCGCCACGGCCGAAGACGAACGGGTCGCCGCCCTTGAGCCGCAGCACCCGCCGGTCGGACCGCGCCAGCGCGACCAGCCGGCCTGATATGTCCGCCTGTTGCGGTGACGGCCGGCCGCCGCGCTTGCCGGCGAATTCGAGCGTCGTGCCCGGCCCGGCCAATGCCAGGATATCGGGGCCGACCAGCGCGTCGTAGACGATGCTGTCGGCCGAGCGCAGGGCGTGCAGGGCGTGCAGCGTCAGCAGGCCGGGATCGCCGGGGCCGGCGCCGGCCAGCCACACCCAGCCCGGCTCGAAGTCGGGCAGCGCAAAGGTCAGCTTGTCCATCGCCCGCGTATTATCGGGCAAGCCGCCCCTGCCGCTAGCCAAAAAACGCCATTGGCCGGTAAAGTCGCGTCATGGCAAGACGGCCCGAAGGACCCCTGCGCCGCGGCTGGACCACCGGCGCCTGCGCCACCGCCGCGGCGCGGGCGGCCTATACCGCGTTGCTGACCGGGCATTTTCCCGATCCGGTGACGATCACCCTGCCGAGGGGACAGACGCCCAGCTTCCCGCTGGCGAAGACGGCGCTGGCGGACGACTCGGCGACCGCCGGCATCGTCAAGGACGCCGGCGACGACCCCGACGTCACCCACGGCGCGCTCGTGATCGTCACGGTCAGCACCGGCGCGCCAGGCAGCGGAGTCATCTTCCGCGCCGGCGAAGGGGTCGGCACGGTGACCCGGCCGGGGCTCGAGCTGGCGGTCGGCGAGCCGGCGATCAACCCGGTGCCGCGGCGGATGATGGCCGACACCGTGCGCGAGGTCGCCGAGCTGCACGACGACCGCGGCGACGTCGAGATCGAGGTCGCCATCCCCGGCGGCGCGGCCCTGGCGGCGAAGACGATGAACGGCCGGCTGGGCATCGTCGGCGGCCTGTCGGTGCTGGGCACCACCGGCGTCGTCATCCCGTACTCCTGCTCGTCGTGGATCCATTCGATCCACCGCGGGATCGACGTCGCCCGCGCCGCCGGGCTGGACCATGTCGCCGCGGCCACCGGGTCGGTGTCCGAGGCGGCGGTGCGGCGGCTCTATGGCCTGCCCGACATCGCGCTGCTGGACATGGGCGATTTCGCCGGCGGCCTGTTGAAGTACCTGCGCGACCACCCGCTGCCCCGGGTCACAATCGCCGGCGGCTTCGCCAAGCTGGCCAAGCTGGCGCAGGGGCACATGGACCTTCATTCCGGGCGCAGCCGGCTCGACATGGGCCGGCTGGCGGCCGTCGCCGGTGGACTGGGCGCAGCGCCCGACCTAGTGGCCCGCATCGTGTCGGCCAACACCGCGCGCGAGGCGCTGGACCTGGCCGGACAGGCCGGCCTTCCCCTGGCCGACACTGTCGCCGACCTTGCTTGCTGCGTAGCCCAGGAGGCGGCCGGCGACGCCTGCGCGATCGAGGTCCTTGTGTTCGACCGCAAGGGCACGCAGATCGGCCACAGTGGCGGATAGACCGCAAAGGGTCCTCATCCTCGGCGGGACCGCGGAGGCGGCGGCCCTGGCCCGGCACCTTGACGGCGACCGGCGCTACCTACCGACCACGTCGCTCGCCGGGCGGACGCGACGGCCGGCGCCGATCGCCGGCGCCGTGCGGACCGGCGGCTTCGGCGGCGCCGACGGGCTGGCGGACTATCTGAGGTCGGCCGCCGTCGACCTGCTGGTCGACGCCACCCACCCCTACGCCGCGACCATCTCGCGCAACGCCGCCGACGCCGCCGACCGGACCGGCGTTTCGAGACTGATACTGCTGCGCCCGCCGTGGCGGTGGGTCGAGAGCGACCGTTGGATCGAGGTCGACGACACGGCGGCCGCCGCCGACGCGCTGGCGGACCTTGGCGATCATGTGTTCCTGTCGATCGGGCGGCAGACGCTGGCGCCCTTCGCCGCCCTGCCGCGCCACTGGTTCCTGGTCCGCCTGATCGACCCGCCGGCGGCGCCTGTGGCGCTGCCCCGTCACCGGGTCGTGCTGGGTCGCGGGCCGTTCGACGCAGACGCCGAGGCGCGGCTGTTCGCCGAGCACCGGATCGACGTGATCGTCAGCAAGAACAGCGGCGGCGACGCCACCTACGGCAAGATCGCCGCCGCCCGCCGCCTCGGCCTGCCCGTGATCGTGATCGCCCGGCCGCCGCCGCCCGCCGGCGATGTCGTCGACTCCATCGACGCGGCGATGGCCTGGCTCGCCGCGCAAGTCGGCTGACGCGCCGCGCTGCCGGATCAGCCCCCGCGCCGCGGCCGCAACAGGTGGACGTGGCCGGGGTCGTAGAGGCGGCTGTCGTCGAAGCTTACGGGGTCCAGCACGCGGCCGACCAGGATCAGCGCGGTGCGGGTGATCTTGGCGGCGCGCACCTTGGCGCGGATATCGGCCAGGGTCCCGCGCACGATGACCTGGTCCGGCCAGCTCGCCCGGTAGACCACGGCGACCGGGCAGTCGGCGCCGTAGTGGGGCACGAGGTCGTCCACCACCCGGCGCAGGTTGCGCACCGAGAGGTGGACCGCGAGCGTCGCGCCGCTGGCGCCGAGACGGGCCAGCTCCTCGCCTGCGGGCATGGCCGAGGCCTTCATGGCGGTGCGGGTCAGGATCACGGTCTGGCTGACCTCGGGCAGGGTCAGCTCGCGCCCGAGCGCGGCCGCGGCCGCCGCGAAGGCCGGCACGCCCGGCGTGATGTTGTAG
>JAZFQW010000196.1:0-5044 GCA_036445335.1 Alphaproteobacteria bacterium
CCGGCCAGCGTGGCGCACATGACGTAGGTCGCGAACCGTATGAATTCGACCGAGACCCCCGCCAGCAGCGCGGCGCGCGGGTTCTGGCCGATCGCGATGACCGAGCGGCCGTAGACGGTGCGGTGGAGGACGACGGCCATTGCGCCGGCCAGGACGATGACGCAGACCGCCAGGACCGGCACGCCCGAGACCTGCAGCGTCGCGAACTCCGCCAGGGACGGCGGCGGCTTGATCTTGATCCCGCGGCCATAGGCGATCGCCGTCGACAGCACCAGGAAGCTAGACGACAGGGTCGCGATGATCGGCGGGATCCTGAGCAGGCGGATCAGCGCGTAGTTGAACACGCCGACCGCCGCGCCGCACGCCAGCGCGATCGCCAGCCCCACCGCGACCATCGAATCCTGGGTCGCCATGATCTTCATCGACACCGCGCCGGCCACGGTCATGGTCGCGGGGATCGACAGGTCGACGTTGCCGGGTCCCAGCGTGATCACGTGCATCTGACCGATGCCGACGATCACCGTGAAGGCCGCGAACGAGAAGGCGGCGGTGAGTACCTGTGTGGCGCCCTGACCGGCGGTGAACACCATAGTCGCCAACCAGACCAGAAAAGCGCCGACATAGGCCCAGATCCAGGGCCTCTCGAAGACGCCCTTGAGGCGCGCCGGGATTGTCGTCATCGCCGGACCTCCGCGCGATTGATGAGCACCCTTAGCGCCAGGACGATGATCAGGATCGCGCCCTGTGCGCCGATCTGCCAATCGGGCGGAATGCGCAGGAACGACAGGAACGAGCCGGCCAGGGTCAGCGTCACCGCGCCGATGACGGCGCCGATGGGCGAAATCCGTCCGCCGACGAACTCGCCGCCGCCCAGGATCACGCCGGCGATCGAGAGCAGCGTGTAGCGCAGCGCGATGTTGGCGTCGGCGGAGGTCGTCAAGCCGATCAGCGAGAGGCCCGACAGGACGCCGAAGAAGCCAGCCAGCGCGAACATCGTGACCTTGGTGCGCAACAGCGACCAGCCGGCCCGCGCCACCGACCGCGGGTTGCCGCCGGCGCCGCGCAGCACGACGCCGTAGGCGGATCGCATCAGCCCGACATGGACGATCGCCGCGACCGCGACCGAGGCGTAGATCGTGAACGGGACCACCGGCGACTTGAAGGTCATGATCGCCCGGATCCAGTCCGGCGCCCGACCTCCCGGCGTTGGCAGCACCAGCAGAGCGAGGCCAAGCCAGATGAACGACATGCCCAGCGTGACCACGATCGACGGAAGGTTGCGAAGGTATATGAGGGCCCCCAGCGCGGCATAGCCGACGATGCAGCCGGCCAGCGCAACGGCGCCCAGCAGCGGCGCATCGTTCAGCCAGGTCGCCCCGATGCAGGCCACCAGCCCGACATAGGCGCCGATCCCGAGATCGAGGTCGTTCACCGTGATCACGCACATCTGCGCGATCGTTGCAAAGGCGATCGGCAGGGCGAGGTTGAGCAGGAGATTGAGCCCGACATAGCTCATCGCCCGCGGCTGCAGATAGAAGATCGCCGCCAGAAGGACGGTGAGCGAGAACGCCGGCAGGAGGCCGCGCAGCACGCGCGGGGAGACCCGTGCGGTCATGTCGCCTCGCCGAACGACGAGTGGAGGACTCTTTCCTCCGTGAGCATGTCGCGCGGGAGATCGGCCACGATTTGCCCGTTGCGGAAGACGTAGACGTGGTCGCAGTGGTTCAACTCGTCCATCTCGGTGGTGTACCAGAGGAACGTGCGGCCCTTCGCCGCCTCGTCGCGGATCATTCCATAGACTTCCTGCTTGGTGCCGATATCGACACCGCGCATCGGATCGTCCATCAGGATGATGTCGGCGTCCGAACCCAGCGCCCGGGCGAACAAGGCCTTCTGCTGATTGCCGCCGGACAGCGACAGGATGTTGTTGTTCATGTCCGGCGTCAGGATACCGATGCGCTCGCGCCACGCCGCCGCGAGGGTCTGCTCGGCGGAGGAATCGACAAGCGCGAAGCGCAGCAGGCGCCGCATCGAGCCGATACCGATGTTCCGGGCGATCGACCAGAGCGGAAAGATCCCGTCAGTCTGCCGATCGCCAGCTACCAACGCCATCGGCCGGGTTCGCGCTCCGCCGCGCCGCCGCAGGCCTGCCCCGGCGAAGATCTGCATCAGCATGTCGGTCTGGCCGTGGCCGTCGAGGCCGGCCAGTCCGATGATCTCGCCGCGATGCGCCGTCAGCCCCTGGCCGTCCGCCCGATCGTCGGGCCGCGTCTCGATCAGGGGTTCGGATCGGTCCCGTTTGGACCGGAAGTCGGCGGTCCCGCCACCGGCATCCTTGGCGACGCTGCCCATGGCCGACACCAGCGTGTCGCGGGTGAAGTCCGCCGCCCGCCGCGCCTCCACCACCGCGCCGTCGCGCATGACGACGATCCGGTCGGCGGCCGAAAGCACTTCGCCGAGCAGATGGGATATTAGGATGCAGGCGGCGCCCGTGCCGACGAACCGGCGCACGAACCCCAGCAGCTGATCGGCCACCACCGCATCCAGCGACGACGTCGGCTCGTCGAGTATGACCAGACGGATGGGCGTGTCGGTCACCGTGAAGGCGCGCGCGATCTCCACCATCTGGCGGCGCGCGATGGAGAGATCGCCGACGATGTCGGCGGCCGCGATGCCATTGTCGGGAAAGATCTCGTCGAGCTTCGCCCGGATCAGCGACCCCGCCTTGGCCCGCCAGCCGGGGCCGCGCAGCGCCGGGTGCATGATGCGGGCGTTCTCGGCCACCGTCAGGTTGGGGCAGAGCGACAGCTCCTGGAAGACGCACCGGATGCCCGACCCGTGCGCGGCGCCGACCGAGTACTGCGCGCCGATATCGCTGCCGCCGACGACGATGCTGCCGCGGCCGGCCGCCAGGGTGCCGGCCAGGATGTTCATGAGTGTCGATTTGCCGGCGCCGTTTTGACCGACGATGCCGAGGCATTCGTCGGCGTGAACCGCCAGATCCACGCCGACGAGCGCACGGACGGCGCCGAAATGCCTTTCGACGCCGTCCAGACTGACGATCGGTTGACCCGGGTCGGACATCGACGGCCTGGACCAACCAGATTGTCGTCGCGTCAGCGGGTGGCTATCGCCCGCCTACATCTGCGATTCTGCGATCACCGCCTTGGCATCATCGATGCTGTACTCGACGTTGGCGACGCTGCCGACCTCGGTGTTGGCCAGGTTCTCCTCGAGGTTGTCCTGATCGATGCGCAGGAACGGAACCACCAGATCCTTGGGCACATCCGCGCCGTCGAGGATCTGCTGGGCGACCCAGAAGGCGAGCGTCGAGACGCCCGGCGCGATCGAGACCGACATGGTCTCGTAGCCGTTCTCGTCCTTCTGTTCCTGCCACCAAGTCAGCTCGTCCTGACGATTGCCCATGATGATCAGCGGGGTGGGACGGCCGGCGGCACTGAACGCCTGGGCGGCGCCATAGCCGTCGCCGCCCTGGGTGACGACCGCGGCGATGGGCGGCAGCGAGGGGAGGATGCCGGCGACGGCCTTCTGCGCGACGTCCTGCGCCCAGTCGCCATGGACCGACCCAACGATCTCGAACTGCGGATTCTCCGCGACGCCCTCGTGAATGCCCGCGCTGATCTCGTCATCGACGAACACGCCAGCCAGCCCCCTGATTTCGAGCAGATTGCCGCCTTCCGGCATCTTCTCGGCCAGATAGATCACCTCGTCCTTGCCCATCTGCTTGAAGTCCACGGCGATGCGCCACGCGCACGGCGCGGTGACGATACCGTCGAACGACACCACGGTGATGCCGGCGTCGCATGCCTCCTGGACAGCGCCGTTCAATGCGTCCGGCGACGCGGCGTTGATGACGATCGCGTCATACCCCTGGAGAATCAGGTTCTGGATCTGGGCCGCCTGTTCGGTGACCTGGTTCTCCGCCGTCGTGAACGGGTCGGCCGCGGCGACGACGCCGTCGGCGACCGCCATATCGGCTACGTTTGACCAGCTGGTCAGCATCGCCTGGCGCCACGAATTGCCGGCGTAATTGTTCGATAGCGCGATCCTCTTGTCCGACGTGTCCGCCTGGGCGACACCCGCCATCGCCCCGAACGCGACGGCCGCCGTGACGGCCAGCGCACCTGTGGTCAGCAGCTTCATGAGATCCTCCCTTTCGCTTGTTTTCACACCGCCGAGGGTGCGGTTGTTGTCCGCCGATCAAAGGCTATCGGCCGTGCGATTGTCAACCTGGAGCGACCCTGCGGTCATCCGGGTGAAAGTGTGGCCCATCGGCAACGGTCAGGTGCGCATAAGGCCGCGGCGGCATTGCAACCTTGACGGGTCGGGCGCGGATCCCTATGTCCGCCATCTGCCTCGAACAGGGGAGGGACCGCCATGACACGCACCGATAACATTTGCGTTTTCGCCGGCTGAAGACCGCGCGCGACCGGGCGTCCCCGCCACCGACCTTCCCATCTGCCCCGCCAGGGCCAGCCAAGACACCGAAGAGTCCAGCCGCCGCCTGAGCGCGCCCGTCGGACGCGACGATGTCGCGACCGACCGCGGGTCTGCGCGCCGCCGAGCGACCGCGCATCCCGCCATTGACGCCGCCCGGCGACCGCCGCGCGGCGCCAACCCGCCCGGCCGCGACCGCTGCCACCCATGGCATCACGAGTAGGAGAGGAATGATGTTGGTAATCTCGATGTCCGGTCTGGCCGCGCGCTGCGGCCGTCGGCCCTCGCCCTGTCCCGCCTGATCGATCGGATCGGCAGGGCGCTGGCAAGACAGCGTCAGAAATCGTTGCCGATCTTCGGACTCAGCGACCAAATCAGGCGCGACATCGGATTCGATCCGTAGCCGGGCGCGGGGCGGGGCGACGCGCGTCGCCCCGCCGTCCGTCCCTATGCGATTGTCGCGCCGGCCCCATCCACCGCCGACCCACCCGTCGACCGCCGTGCCAGACAGCAGCCCGAAGAAGCCCGCCGACAGCGCCGTCAGCCCGATGATGGAACAGTATCTGGCGGCCAAGGCGGCCTATCC
>JAZFQW010000197.1:0-10021 GCA_036445335.1 Alphaproteobacteria bacterium
TCTTCGGGGCGTCCTGGGTCATCGCCGGACCATAGCCCGCACTTATCGCACTGGCCACGGCCTGCGTCGCGTCCGGGCAGTCCGAGCCGCCGGGAGAAGGCCGAAGAGCGTAGCAGCGCTACGGTCGAGGCGTTCGACGAAGCGGGCGGGCCGCCCGGGCGCGACCCGCAGACCGTGGCCAGTGTGAGAAGTGCGGGTTAGCGTCGGCGCGGCGGAGTTGCTACCGTGCGCGCCATGCCCGAACTGCCCGAAGTCGAGACGGTCTGCCGCGGCCTCGCCCGGCACCTTGAGGGCCGCCGGCTGATCCGGGTCGATCAGCGGCGGCCCGACTTGCGCTTCCCCCTGCCGGACCGCTTCGCCGCCCGGTTGACCGGCCGCCGGGTGACGCGACTCCGGCGACGCGCCAAATACATCCTGGTTCACCTCGAGGACGGCATGGTGCTGCTGGCCCATCTCGGCATGGCGGGACGCATGGTGGTGACCCCGGCCGGCGAAGCGGACGGCTTCGCGCCCGACCGCCACGACCACGTGATCCTGTGGACCGATGACGGCGCGGTCGTGGCGTTCAACGACGCCAGGCGATTCGGCGTCATGGATCTGGTCGCCGAGACCGCGCTGGAGTCCCATCGACTGCTCGCCGGGTTGGGCCCCGAGCCGTTGGGCAATGGCTTCAACGGCCCGTACCTGACCCGCGCACTGGCCGGCCGAAGGACGTCGATCAAGGCCGCGCTGCTGGATCAGAAGTTGGTCGCCGGACTGGGCAACATCTATGTCTGCGAGGCGCTATTCCATGCCGGCGTCTCGCCGCGGCGTTTGGCGGCCAGCGTCGCCGGGCGGCGCGCCGAGCGCCTGGTGCCGGCGATCCGCCGTGTGCTGACGGAGGCGATCGCCGCCGGCGGCTCGTCGCTGCGCGATTACGTCCAGGCGACCGGCGAACTCGGCTATTTTCAGCACGCCTGGGCGGTCTATGGCCGCGCCGGCGGGCGCTGTCCCGGCTGTCGCTGCGACGCCGACGGTCGGGGCGGCGTTCGCCGCATCGTCCAGGCCGGGCGCAGCACTTTCTATTGCCCGTTCAAGCAGAGGTGATGCTATAGCAGTGCCGCCGAATCGGCCGGGCGGCCGGCGCCACGACATTCGCTACGAAATACCGTCCCACCACCGGTCCTGCCGGAGGTCCGCACTGGGCGCCGCCACCGGCCGGCGTGGCGCGCGGTCAAAGATCGCGCACCGACCCACGGCCCAGATGTCGCTCATTCAGGAGACCGTCGGACTATGGCTTACGAATTCATCATCGTTGAGACCCGCGGGAAGGCCGGCGTAATAACGCTGAACCGGCCGAAAGTGATGAACGCGCTCAACGATGCCCTGATCACCGAGCTGGCCCAGGCGCTCGACGCCTTCGAGGCGGACGAGTCGATCGCCTGCATCGTCATCACCGGGTCGGAGAAGGCGTTCGCCGCCGGCGCCGACATCAACGAGATGTCGGACAAGAGTTTCATGGACGCCTTCCACGGCAACTTCATCGAGAAATGGCAGCGCGTGACGACGGTGCGCAAGCCGGTGATCGCGGCTGTCGCGGGCTACGCGCTGGGCGGCGGTTGCGAGTTGGCCATGATGTGCGACTTCATCATCGCCGCGGAGAACGCCAAGTTCGGCCAGCCGGAGATCACCATCGGCACAATACCCGGATCCGGGGGAACGCAGCGCCTGACCCGCTTCGTCGGCAAGTCGAAGGCGATGGACATGTGCCTGACCGGGCGAATGATGGACGCCAGGGAGGCCGAGCGGTCGGGCCTGGTGAGCCGCCTGGCGCCGACCACCGATCTGCTGGACGAGGCGATCAAGGTCGCCGTGCGCATCGCCGACATGTCGGGGCCGGTGGTGATGATGGCCAAGGAGGCGGTCAACCGGGCCTACGAGTCGACGTTGGCGGAGGGCATCCTGTTCGAGCGCCGCCTGTTCCATGCCACCTTCGCCACCGAGGACCAGAAAGAGGGCATGGCGGCGTTCGCCGAAAAGCGCCAGCCCGATTTCAAGAACCGTTGACCCGCCGAAGACCCTTGATCGGCGCTTGACGCCACCGGGCCGGACGACTATAAGGCCGGCCTTCGTTTTCCGGCCGGACCGGCCACAACGGACACAGCAATGGCCACGCACAAGTCAGCCAAGAAGCGAATTCGCCAGACCGCGCGTCGGACCCTGGTTAACCGCAATCGGATCAGCCGCATCCGGACCTTCGTGAAGAAGATCGAGACGGCGATCGAGTCCGGCGACAAGGAGGCCGCGGCCTCCGCCCTTCGCGTCGCCCAGCCCGAGATCCACCGCGGCGTCAGCAAGGGCGTGCTGCACCGCAACACGGCGGCGCGCAGATTGTCGCGGCTGTCGCGGCGCATCAACGCCCTCTGACCCGGGTCGCTGGGTCCGCGCCGCCGCGCCCAAGGACCGCGCTGCCGTGCCGGTCGGCGCGGTTTTTTGCGGCCTTGGTGGCATGAACCGTGCGTATCGGGCGGGCCCTGGACCGCGCACGATTTTTGCTTTTTTGCCCCGGTCCGGTTTTGTTCCGTTGCCAGCCGATGCCTCCAGGTCTATGATTTGGTGATGAGGTCAAGAAATAGAAATCCCCGGCGAATTGTAAGATTGTGTAGTCCGGGGTCGCACATTCCAAGACCTCCTGGGTGAATGCTTTCAGGGTCTTAGCATTCGCCAAAATTTCAGACTAGGTAAGCTGAAAGATAACTTGTTCTGGACGAAGGTAGGCTGTGGAGAGCCGCCTCACTGGAAGGGTATTGCCTGCTCTAGACTATGACGGGCAGGCCAACTCGGAACTCGATATCGGGTGCCGCATAAGAGGGCAATCAGGGACCATTGCACTGTCCGGCGGCTGTCGCCAGGCGCTGCCGGTCGCGCTGAAGAGCGGTTGCCAGGGTCGCCGGTGCCGGGTCGCGATTGGTGAGGGGATGATTGAGCATGTCCACGGGTTTCGGGATTGACCAACAGTGGGCCCGTGTGCGCGGGCGCCTGCGGGACGAAGTGGGAGAGGCGGTGTATCGGAGTTGGCTGAAGCCGCTCACGCTGGCGGAAGTCGATCAAGGCGAAGTGCGCATCGCGGTGCCGACGCGGTTCATGCGCGATTGGGTTGTCACCCATTTCGCAGACCGCATCCTGGCGTTGTGGGCGATCGAGAACGCCACCATCAGCACCGTCGACATTGTTGTTTCGCCGACGGCGCCCGGTCGCGAATCCACCGTCGCGCCGGTCGCCGTCGAGCCCCCGTCGGCCGGTCGCAACGGTGCGGCGGCGGTCAAGCCCGACGGCCACGAGGACTTCGGCGCGCCGCTCGATCCGCGATACAGATTCGAGAATTTCGTCGTCGGCAAGCCCAACGAGCTTGCCCACGCGGCCGCCCGGCGTGTCGCCGAGGCCAACAACGTCACGTTCAACCCGTTGTTCCTGTATGGCGGCGTCGGCCTGGGCAAGACCCACCTGATGCATGCCATCGCCTGGCACATCCGCCGAAAGCAGCCCGCACGCCGGGTACTCTATCTGTCGGCGGAGAAGTTCATGTACCAGTTCATCCGGGCGCTCCGGTACAAGGACACGATGACCTTCAAGGAGATGTTCCGATCGGTCGACCTGCTGATGATCGACGACGTGCAGTTCATCAGCGGCAAGGAGTCGACCCAGGAGGAGTTCTTTCACACCTTCAACGCGCTGGTCGACCAGAACCGCCAGGTCGTGATCTCCGCCGACAAGTCGCCGTCCGACCTGGAGCGCATGGAGGAACGATTGCGCTCGCGCCTCGGTTGGGGCCTGGTGGCCGACATCCACCCCACGACCTACGAGCTCAGGCTCGGCATCCTGCAGGCCAAATCCGAGCAGTTTACGGTCCGCATTCCCGACAAGGTTCTCGAATACCTCGCCTACAAGATCACCGCGAATATCCGCGAGCTGGAGGGCGCGCTCAATCGCCTGGTCGCCCATGCCGAGCTGGTCGGTCGGCCGGTCACGCTGGAGTCGACCCAGGAGCTGCTGCACGACCTGCTGCGCGCCAATGACCGGCGCGTCACCATCGACGAGATCCAGAAGAAGGTCGCCGAGCACTACAACATCAAGATGGCCGACATGCATTCGGCGCGGCGGTCGCGCTCGGTGGCGCGGCCGCGCCAGGTGGCGATGTACCTGGCGAAGCAGCTGACCGCGCGGTCGCTGCCCGAGATCGGCCGCAAGTTCGGCGGCCGCGACCACACCACTGTGATGCACGCCGTCCGCAAGATCGAGGAGATCTGCGGCACCGACCGGGGCTTCGCCGAAGACGTCGAACTGCTCCGCCGCATGCTGGAAAACTAGCGCGCACTCTCACACGCGCCACGGCCAGTGTGAGCGCTGCAGACTGTCCCCCATGTCACCGCGAGCCGGCGTCGTCGGCCGCGGCTCGGACCGCCCGGACGCGACACAGGCCGCGGCCAGTATGAGAAGTGCGGGCTAGACGCACGACCACACCCTGAGGCCGAATTCGATGGTGAAGACCGCCACCGACAGCGCCTCGAGCGCGGCGAACCAGGCGGCATGGCGCCCCCCCAGTCCGGCACGGTTTCCAGGACGACGGCGACCACGTTGGCGACGATCAGGCCGATGTCGGTCAGCCAGTGGACCAAGCCGTACGTGCGCTGGCCGTCCAGCAGGTCAAGGATCTCATGCCGTTCGATTTTCACTTGGGTTCGACAGTCGGACGCGGCGGCTTCGGGTGGCCCCAGACGGCCCTTGCGACCCGGTCCGCGACGGCGAAAAAGGTTAGGCGGCTCGGCGCTTTGGGCTATAGTAACGACTCGCGTCGTCCGGCAGGATAAGAGTCTCACAAATAAGCGAAAAGCCGCACCGGCGCCACCCGAGCGGTGCGCCGAGCCGGCCGAACCCGATGAAGCAAGCCAGATGAAATTGACGATCGAACGCGCCGCTCTGCTCAAGTCCCTCGGCCACGTCCAGAGCGTCGTCGAACGACGAAATACGATCCCGATCCTGTCCAACGCATTGTTGCGCGCCGAGGCCGGGACGCTCGGCCTGGCGGCAACGGACATGGATCTGGAGATCGTCGAGACCGTGCCCGCCGACGTCCAGACCAACGGCGCGGTGACGGCCCCCGCCCACACCCTCTACGACATCGTGCGCAAGCTGCCCGAGGGCAGCCAGGTCGAGCTCGACGGCGGCGGCGACGTCTCGGTGCTGACGTTGCGCGCCGGCCGCTCCAACTTCCGCCTGGGCTGCCTGCCGGTGGAAGATTTTCCGTCGATGGCCGGCGGCGACATGCCGACCCGGTTCACCTTGTCGGGCGGTGACTTGAGGTCTTTGATCGACCGCACGCGCTTCGCCATCTCCACCGAGGAGACCCGCTATTACCTGAACGGCATCTATTTCCACGCCGGCACCGCCGACGACGTCCCGGTGATGCGCGCCGTGGCCACCGACGGCCACCGTCTGGCGCGGGTCGAGATGGCGCTGCCGGCGGGGGCGGAGGACATGCCCGGGGTGATCGCGCCGCGCAAGACGATGGCCGAGCTGCGCAAGCTGATCGACGAGGCCGACGGCGACATCGAGGTCTGGCTGAGCGAGACCAAGGTCCGCTTCGCGTTCGACAGCGTGGTCCTCACCTCGAAGCTGATCGACGGAACCTTCCCGGATTACGAGCGGGTGATCCCAGTCGGCAACGACCAGACCATGGAGGTAGACGCCAAGGTGTTCGCCGCGGCGGTCGACCGGGTGTCCACGATCTCGACCGAGAAGAGCCGGGCGGTCAAGCTGGGCCTGACCGACGGTGCCCTGGTCCTGTCGGCCTCCAGCGCCGAGCAGGGCAGCGCCACCGAGGAGCTGGAGGTCAGCTACGACGGCACGCCCATCGAGATCGGCTTCAACTCCCGCTATCTGCTGGACATCACCCAGCAGATCGAGGGCGAGGGCGCCCGCTTCAGCATGGCCGACGCGGGCTCGCCCACGATCGTCAGAGACGTCGCCGACGGCAGCGCACTCTATGTGCTGATGCCGATGCGCGTGTGAGCCGGTCGGCGACGCGGCCGGCTGGAATGGGGCATCAGGCAGGATCGGTGATCACCGCGGTACCTGACGAGTCGCCGCGGGCGCTGGCGGTGCGCCGGCTCACCGTGACCGACTTTCGCTGTTACGATCAGGCGCGCATCGAGACCGATCGACGGCCAGTGGTGCTGACCGGTCCCAACGGCGCCGGCAAGACCAACCTGCTGGAGGCGGTGTCGTTCCTGGCCCCCGGGCGCGGTCTGCGGCGCGCGACCCTGGCGGAGGTGCTGCGCCGGCAGGCCGCTCGGGACGCGGTCTGGGGCGTGGCGGCGCAGCTCGACACCCCGCGCGGCGCGGTGACCGTCGGCACCGGCTGCGATCCGGCGGCGCCGGCCGGGACGGCGCGCCGGCTGGTGCGCATCGACGGCCGGCCGGCCGCCGGCCAGGCGGCGCTGGGCGACCACGTCGCCGTCGTCTGGCTGACGCCGCAGATGGACCGCCTGTTCGTCGAGGGGGCGGGCAACCGTCGCCGGTTCTTCGACCGGCTGGTGTTCGGCTTCCATCCCGGCCACGCCGGGCATCTGACCGCCTACGAGCAGGCGATGCGCGACCGCGCGCGGCTGCTGAAGGACGACCGGCGCGACGCCGGCTGGCTGGCGGCGCTGGAGGAGACCATGGCGGCGAACGGAATCGCCGTCGCGGCGGCGCGGCGCGAGGTGCTGGCCAGGCTGCAGGCGGCGGGCGGCGTCGCGCGGTTCGATGGCGGCCGTGGCGACACGCCCTTCCCGCGCGCCGACCTGGCGCTGACCGGCACGCTGGAGGCGTGGCTCGACGCGTCGCCGGCGCTGGCCGCCGAGGACACCTATCGCGCCCGCCTGGCGGATAATCGCGGGATCGACGCCGCCGCCGGCGGCGCCGCGGACGGTCCGAACCGGACCGACCTGACGGTCCGTCACGCCGCCAGCGACATGCCCGCCGGCCAGTGCTCGACCGGCGAGCAGAAGGCGCTGCTGATCGGCATCGTGCTGGCCCACGCCAGGCTGCTGGCGGTCGAGCGCGCCGCGCCGCCGCTGCTGCTGCTGGACGAGGTGGCGGCCCATCTCGACCGCCGCCGCCGCGCTGCGCTGTTCGAAGAGATCCTCGCCTCGGGCGCGCAGGCGTGGCTGACCGGGACCGACCGGGAGCTTTTCGCCGCGCTGGACCGGCGGGCCCATTTCTTCGGCGTTCAAGACGCCCATATTTCCGAACAGGACTAACCGAAAGACGGTGGCGATGGCAGACCTCTCCTCCGGCGTGCCGGAGCCGGGCGAATACGATGCGGAATCGATCAAGGTGCTGCGCGGGCTTGAGGCCGTGCGCAAGCGCCCGGGCATGTATATCGGCGACACCGACGACGGCTCCGGCCTGCACCACATGGTCTATGAGGTGGTCGACAATTCCATCGACGAGGCGCTGGCCGGCTTCTGCGACGCGATCGAGGTGGTCCTGAACGCGGACGGCTCGGCGACGATCACCGACAATGGCCGCGGGATTCCGGTCAAGATCCAGGACGAGGAGGGGATCAGCGCCGCCGAGGTGGTGATGACCCAGCTCCACGCCGGCGGCAAGTTCGACCAGAACGCGTACAAGGTGTCGGGCGGGCTGCACGGCGTCGGCGTCAGCGTCGTCAACGCACTGTCGGAGCGGCTGGAGCTGACGATCTGGCGCGACGGCAAGGAATGGCAGATGTGCTTTGTCGACGGCGCGGCGGAGGCGCCGTTGGCGGCGTTAGGGCCGGACGGGGGCCGCACCGGGACGCGAGTGACCTTCTTGCCGTCGAAGGTCGTGTTCACCATGACCGAGTTCGACGTCGCCACGCTGGAACACCGGATGCGCGAGCTCGCCTTCCTGAACTCAGGCGTCTCCCTGACATTTGTCGATGCCCGCGGGGTCGAGCCGCGGACGGTCGAATTGCATTACCAAGGCGGACTGGAGGCCTTCGTCGGCTATCTCGACAAGGCGAAGACGCTGCTGCACCGGCCGCCGATCATCGTGAACGCGACGCGCGACGGGACCACCGTGGAGGCCGCCCTGCAATGGAACGACAGCTTTCACGAGACCGTTCTGTGCTTCACCAACAACATCCCGCAGCGCGACGGCGGCAGCCACCTGGCCGGCTTTCGCGCGGCGCTGACCCGGCAGATCAACGGCTATGCGCTGGAGAGCGGCATCGCCAAGCGCGAGAAGGTCAGCCTGACCGGCGAGGACGCGCGCGAGGGCCTGACCGGCGTGCTGTCGATCAAGTTGCCGGACCCGAAATTCTCCAGCCAGACCAAGGACAAGCTGGTGTCGTCCGAGGTCCGCCCGGTGGTCGAGAACGTCGTCAACGAGGCGCTGTCGACCTGGTTCGGCGAGCATCCGGCGGAGGCCAAGCGGATCGTCCAGAAGGTGGCCGAGGCCGCAGCGGCGCGCGAGGCGGCGCGCAAGGCGCGCGACCTGACGCGCCGCAAGGGCGCCCTCGACATGGCGTCGCTGCCCGGCAAGTTGGCCGATTGCCAGAGCCGCGATCCGTCGGACTCGGAGTTGTTCATCGTCGAGGGCGACAGCGCCGGCGGCTCGGCGAAACAGGCGCGCGACCGGCGCATGCAGGCGATCCTGCCGCTGCGTGGCAAGATCCTCAATGTCGAGCGCGCGCGAGTCGACAAGATGCTCGGCTCGGCGGAGATCGGCACGCTGATCACCGCGCTGGGCACCGGCATCCGCGACGATTTCGACGTGGCGAAGATCCGCTATCACAAGATCATCATCATGACCGACGCCGATGTCGACGGCAGTCACATCCGCACCCTGCTGCTGACCTTCTTCTACCGCCAGATGCCGGAGATCATCGAGCACGGCTACCTGTATATCGCCCAGCCGCCGCTCTATGGCGTAACCCGCGGCAAGTCGCGGATCTACCGCAAGAACGACGGGGAGCTGGATCGCTATCTGATCGAACAGGGCACGGCCGATCTGGTCCTCACCCTCGCCGACGGGACCCGGATCGCCGGCGCCGACCTGGCGGAATTGACCCGCCGCGCCGGCGACGTGAAGCAACTGCTTGAAACGCTGGCGCGGCGCATCGGCAGCCTGGAGGTCGCCGAGCAAGTGGCGATCGCCGGCGCGCTCGACTTGGCGCTGCTGGCCGATCCCGAGCGCGCTCGCGCCGCGGCCGACGATGTCGCGGGCCGCCTCGACCGCATGGCGGCGGCGCTGGAAAGGGGTTGGCAGGGCCGCTCGACCGACGATGGCGGGCTGGTGTTCAGCCGTACCCTGCGCGGCGTGACCGAGACCCGCACGTTGGACGGCGACCTGGCGCGCAGCGCCGAGGCGCGTCGGCTGGGCGCCATGGCCGGCGACCTGCGGGCGACTTATGGCCGGCCGGGCACGCTGACCCTCAAGGACCAGGACGGCACGATCTATGGGCCGGTCGCCTTGGCCGATCGGGTGATGGAGCTTGGCCGCAAGGGGATCACCATCCAGCGCTACAAGGGACTCGGCGAGATGAACCCGGACCAGCTGTGGGAAACCACGCTGGACCCCGAAGTGCGCTCGCTGCTGCAGGTCAGGGTCAGCCATGTCGACGAGGCCGAGGACGTGTTTTCGACCCTGATGGGCGACCTGGTCGAACCGCGCCGCGGCTTCATCCAAGACAATGCGCTGAAGGTCGCCAACCTGGACGTCTGACCCGTATCATTGAACCGGTGGTCAATGTCAACGCGCCAGCCGGCACTTCGTACGGTCGGCGCGACAGCGCCGCGCTGCGGGTCGCGCCCGGGCGGCCCGCCCGCGGCGTCGAACGCCTCGACCGTAGCGCGGCTACGCTCTTCGGCCTTCTTCTGGCGGATCGGACCGCCCGGACGCGACGCAGACCGTGGCCAGTATGAGAAGTGCGGGCTAGGTGATCACGCCCCGTCGACGGGGCGGGTCGCTGAAATTGGGCGGTCGCGGCTGCGTTCATTGGTTCTGAATCTCGGTT
>JAZFQW010000198.1:0-2580 GCA_036445335.1 Alphaproteobacteria bacterium
GCCGCCCAGCCCAGGGCCTGGATAGAACGGCATGAACCCGAACGGCTTGGTCTTGGCGGCGTCGATCACCTCCCACACGTCGATGCCCATCGCCCCGTAGATCACCTTCAACTCGTTGACCAGGGCGATGTTGACCGAGCGGAAGACGTTCTCTGACAGCTTGACCGCCTCCGCCGTCCGGGTCGACGACACGACGACGGTTTCTGCAACGATCCGCCCGTACAGCGCCTGCGCGAGGTCGCGGCTGTCGACGTCGTCGGCGCCGATCACCTTGGGGATCTGCTCGATTCGATACTGCCGATTTCCGGGATCCTCGCGTTCCGGCGAGTAGGCCAGGAACAGCTCGGCACCGACCGTCAGCCCTCCCGCCTCCAGGATCGGCTGCAGCACCTCCGCGGTGGTGCCCGGATAGGTCGTCGATTCTAGCACCACCATCTGGCCGGCGCGCAGCCGGCCGGCGATCGACTCGGCGGTCCGCTCGACGAAGGTCAGGTCGGGCTCGCGATGCGCCGTCAGCGGTGTCGGCACGCAGATGATCAAGACATCGCAGTCGGCCGCGCGGTCGATATCGGCGGTCGCCGAGAACCGACCGCCGTCGACGATCTTGGCGATGTCCGCCGCGGCGATGTGTCTCAGGTACGACCGCCCGGCGTTGAGCGTTTCGACCTTTTCGGGATCGATGTCGAAGCCCAGCGTGGCGAAGCCCGACGCGGCGAACAGCCGAGCCAGCGGCAGCCCGACATAGCCCATGCCGATGACGCCGATACGCGCGGTGCCGGCCTCTATCTTGCCGCGCAGGGCCGCTGGCGGCGGCAATGCGGTGGCGGCTGACGGGGACTGAAGGTCGCTCATGGCCCGGTTCCAAGTAGCGCAGCGCGGCGGCGATGGCGGGTCGCGCCGCCTTGCCGATCGAATCGCCGGGATGCTCTACAGCGTCCGGCATCCGCCTGGCAAGTCGCGCGTTCACGGCCGTCGCCGACCGGTGCGGGCTAGGACAAGGCTAGACCGGCAGCCGCAGGCGGCAGCGCAGGCCGCCCTTCGGCGAGCGCCCCAGCTGCAGGTCGCCGCCATGCCCGCGGACGATGTCGCGGGCGATCGTGAGGCCGAGCCCCGAGCCGCCGGTCTGTTGGTTGCGCGACGGATCGATGCGGTAGAATGGCCTGAACACATCCTCGATATGGTCCTCCGGGATGCCCGGGCCGTTGTCGTCGATCTTCACCTCGACGAATCGGGCGCCGCTGCGGCCGGCCTGGATCCAGATGCGGTCGGCGTAGCGCACGGCGTTCGACAGCAGGTTGGCCAGGCAGCGCTTAAACGCTTGCGGCCGCAGCGGCAGCACCACGCCGTCCTCGATGGTTTCCTCGATGATCGCGCCCTCGCGCCGCGCGCTGGCGATCGCCTCGAACAGCAGCCCACCGAGGTCGACCAGCTCCGGCTGCTCGGTCCCCTCGCCACGGGCGAATTCCAGATAGCCGTCGATCATCGTCTCCATATCGGCGACGTCGGCGTTCAGGTCGTCGATCTCCGGGCCGTCGCCCAGCATCGCCAACTGCAGCTTCATCCGCGTCAGCGGCGTGCGAAGATCGTGACTGACGCCGGCCAGCATATCGGTGCGCTGGGTGATCTGTTTCTGGATGCGCTCGCGCATCAGGATGAACGCGCCGGCGGCTTGGCGCACCTCCAGCGCCCCCTCGGGCTTGAAGCTGGGCACATCGCGGCCCTTGCCGAAGCTCTCCGCCGCCACCGCCAGCCGCAGGATCGGACCGATCTGCTTGCGCATGAACAGGATCGCCACTGCGAACAGGATCAGCCCCGATCCGACCATCCACAGAATGAAGACCTGGCTGGTCGAGCTGAACAGCCGGCGCCGCGGGACCCGAACGTGCAGCACGCCGTCGTCGAGCTGCACCTGGATCAGCGCCCAGTCGTGGTTGATCTCGGGGTCGAAGATGAACCGCTGAACGAGCTTGCGGCTCAGCGCCTCGCGCAACTGGGCTTTCAGGATGATATTCCCGCTGATCGCCGGCTGCTCGCCCAGCACCTGATCGTGCTGCAGGCTCATCACCAGCGTATTCGTTCGCGCTTCGCGGTCCAGGATCGTCTGGATCGCCTCGTCGCTGCGCTCCAGCTCCTCGATCGCCAGGGCGATCTCTCCGGCGACGCCGTCGGCCAGTCGGCGGGTTACCTTCTTCCAGTGCTGGTCGTAGAAGTAATAGGTCGCGATCGCCTGCATCAGCAGAAACGGCGTGACCATGATCAAAAGCGTCCGGCCGAACAACGTCCGCGGCAGGAACCGCTTGATCCACGGCTGCGCGATCGTCCGGGGCGCGAGCCGGCTCGGCCGCTGCGACGCGGCGGCGAGCGGGTGAGCGGATGTGGGGGTGTCGACGGTCATCGGCCGACGAGCCTCGGCAATTGGTCTTCGCTGATCGTACGACAGAGTCCGCCACGGTAGCGGCGAAATTGCGGCAACTGCTCCGTCCCGTGGCGGTCGGGCGGACACTATACCGGTCGAGCGGTGTCAGCAAGGCACCACTGATCTGGTAAGAAAGAGTTACAGAATTATATAGCGTTCAGCTG
>JAZFQW010000199.1:0-4429 GCA_036445335.1 Alphaproteobacteria bacterium
GGCGCGATGCAGCCGCATCGGGCAAGGGCCGCAACGCACCCGGCGGGCCGCCGCGCGCCACCGCAGGCCGGGTTCCCTTGTCCGCCCGCTGCGTTGCGCTCCGCTTGCGGTGCGCGGGCACCGCGGCGCGAACCGCGCCTGACGAGCGGACAAGGGAACCCAGTCAAATGGGTCACTATCAGCGATCCTTGGTATTAGGCCGGCAACGGCCGGCACGCGTTGACCTGGATCGACCTCGGCGCGTCATGCGTCGACTGGTTGGCGGCTTGCCCCCGCGAAACCGCGCCGTTACCGTCGCGACGGCGCGCGATGAGGAGCCGTCCATGCCGATGCCGCTTCAGTATCCGGGCCGCCGGGGCCGCCGCCGATGGCGGCGGCGGTGAGCGACGGCGGCGCCGTCGCCGCCGGCGATCCGGCGACTGCCGCGGCCGCGGCGGAGATCCTGGCCGCGGGCGGCAACGCATTCGACGCGGCGCTGGCGGCCCTGGCTGCCGCCTGCATCGCCGAGCCGATCCTCAGCGGCCTGGGCGGCGGCGGTTTCCTGCTGGCGCGACCGGCCGACGGCGACCCGGTGCTGTACGATTTCTTCGCCCAGACCCCGAAGGCCGCCCGGGCCGACGGCGAGGTCGACTTTCGCCCGATCCTCGCCGATTTCGGCCCGGCGACGCAGGAGTTCCATATCGGCCTGGCGGCGGTGGCGACGCCGGGCATGGTGAAGGGCATGTTCGCCGTCCACCGCGACCTCGCCCGATTGCCGATCGCCCGGATCTTCGAACCGGCGATCCGGCTGGCACGCGACGGCGTCGCGCTGTCGGCCATGCAGGCCTACATCATCGACGTCGTTAAACCGATCGTCCTCGCCCACCCGCTGTGCGCGGCGCTGTTCGCCAGCCCCGCCACGCCGGACCGACTGGTGCGGGCCGGTGACAGCTTCCGCTGGCCGGCGCTGGCCGACACGCTGGAGGCGCTGGCGCGCGACGGCCAACGGCTGTTTTACGAAGGCGAAATCGCAGCCACCATCATCGCCGGCTGCCGCGACCGCGGCGGCCACCTGACCGCCGCCGACCTGTCCGGCTATCGGGTCGAGCGGCGCCCGCCGCTGGCCCGCCGCTATCGCGGCGCTCGCATCCTGACCAACCCGCCGCCATCGGCCGGCGGCGTGCTGATCGCCTTCGCGCTGGCGTTGCTGGAGAAACGCCGGTTCCGCTCCGCCGATCGCGGCGGCGCGGACCATCTGGCGGTGCTGGCCCGGGTGATGCGCCTGACCAACCGGGCGCGCATCGACAGCGATCTGGCCACCGACCCCGAGGGTGCCGCCCGCCGCCTCGGCGACCCGGCGCTGTTGGCGGCCTATCGCGACCAGGTGAAGACGGCGCCACGGGCCGATCGCGGCACCACCCACATCAGCGTCGTCGACCGCGCCGGCAACGCCGCCAGCCTGACCGTGTCGAACGGCGAGGGCTGCGGCTACATGACCGGCCGGGCCGCCGGCTTCATGCTCAACAACATGCTGGGCGAGGAAGACATCAACCCGCGCGGCTTCCACAATTGGCCGCCCGATACCAGGCTGTCGTCGATGATGGCGCCGACCCTGGTGATCGGCCGCCGCGGCGGCGTCACCGCGCTGGGCAGCGGCGGCTCGAACCGCATCCGGTCGGCGATTCTGCAGGTGCTGGTCAACCGGCTGGCGTTCCGCCTGCCGCTCGACCGCGCGGTCAACGCCCCGCGGCTGCACATGGAGGGCGACTTCCTCGACGTCGAGGCCGGCCCGCCGGACGCCGCGATCGCCGCAGCGGTCGCCGAGGCGGCGGGCCACAAGCTGTGGCCCGCCCACAACCTGTTCTTCGGCGGCGTCAACGCGGTGCACGCCGACGCCGACGGCACCATGACCGGCCTCGGCGACCCTAGGCGCGGCGGCGCCGCGGTCGTGGTGTGATCGAAGCAACCTGTCAGGCGGCGTCGTCTGGCGTCGGGCCGACGTAGCGGGCGAGCGGGCGCAGCAGGCGGCCGGTCTGCTCCTGCTCCAGGATGTGGGCGGTCCAGCCGGCGGCGCGGCCGATCGCGAACACCGGGGTGAACAGCGCCCGCGGCAGGCCGACCGCCTCGAGCACCAGGGCGGTGTAGAACTCGACATTGGTGCTGAGCGGGCGCCCCGGCTTGTGCCGCGCCAGCGCCCGCAGGGCCTCGGCTTCGACCCGCTCGGCGAACGCGATGCGGTCGCCGCCGAAGCGTCGCACGACATCCTTCAGCACGTCGGCGCGCGGGTCGCGCACCTTGTAGATCCGGTGGCCGAACCCCATCAACCGCTCGCCGGCGGCGAGCCGCGCCGCCAGCCACGGCCCGATGTCGGCTTCGCTGCCGATCGCATCGAGCATGTCGAGCACCGGCCCGGGGGCGCCGCCGTGCAGCGGCCCCTTCAGCGCGCACAGCGCGCCGACGACGGCGGACACCGTGCCGGCACGGGTCGAGGCGATGACGCGCGCGGCGAAGGTCGAGGCGTTGAACCCATGGTCGGCCACCGTCGTCAGGTAGGTGTCCAGCGCCGCGACGCGATCGGCCGCGGCCGGCGCGCCGGCCAGCATGCGAAGGAAATCCTCGGCGTGGCCCAGCGTCGGATCCGGCGGCACCGGCGCCGCGCCCGTCGACAACCGGCCCAGCGCCGCGACGAACACCGGCATCGCCCCGACCGCCAGAAGGTGCGCCGGCATCGGGTCGTCGTCCGGCAGGCCGGCGAGCAGCAGCCGCAGCCCTTCGACCGGCGTCAAACCCGCCGCCGCCGGCAGCAGGCCGGTCAGTCGGGCCTGGGCGCGCACCCTCGCTTCGCCGAGCATCGCCGCCAGGCCCGCCGGGTCGTCGGCCTCCGGGGCGAAGCCGCGCCACAACAGCGCCACGACCGCGGCGAAATCGAGCCGCCCGGCGACCGCCTCCAGCGGCCGGCCGCGCAGGATCAGCCGGCCGCCGGCGCCGTCCACATGGCTCATCACCGTGTCCGCCGCCACGACCCCGTCCAAACCCGTCGTCATGCCGTCCTCCATCGTCGTCCCCACGAGTGGCCACGCTGCCGTCCATTTGCATCTGGTCGCGCGACATTATATCGTCAATATTGATTGTATTGATCAATATATGTCCAGCGACTCAACATACGGTACGGCGCCGACGCCGCCCTACCTTACCGCACCAGAGGCGGCGGCCGAGCTGAACGTCAGCCTAGCCACGCTTTACGCCTATGTCAGCCGCGGCCTGATCCGGTCGGAGGCGCGCACCGGCCGCCGCTCGCGGCGGTACCAGGCGGCCGACGTGCGGGCCCTCGCCCGGCGCAAGGCGCCGGCGGACAGCACCCGGAGCGCCATGGAGACGGCGCTGCATTGGGGCGGCCCGGTGCTGGAGTCGGCGATCACGCTGATCGGCGACGGCACGGTGTACTACCGCGGCAGCGACGCCACCCGGCTCGCCGCGGACGCCGGCCTGGAGGCGGTCGCCGGGTTGATCTGGGATTGCCGCGACGCCGACCCGTTCGCCGCCCCGCCGCCCGCGCCACCGCCCGGCTTCGCCGCGGCGCGCCGGGCCGCCGCCGGGCTGCGGCCGATCGAGCGCTGCCAGGCGCTGCTCCCGCTGATCGCCGGCGCCGACCTCAATGCCTTCAACCTGACGCCGACGGGCGTGGCGCACACCGGCGCCCGGCTGGTCCGCTGGATCGCCGCCATCCTGGCCGACACCGAGCCGTCCGGCGACCCGGCGCATCGCGTGCTTGCGCGCGGCATGGCGGCCGACCGGCCGGCCGCGGCAGCGCTGATCCGCGGCGCACTGGTGCTGTGCGCCGACCACGAGCTGAACGCCTCGACGTTCACCGTGCGCTGCGTCGCCTCCACCGGATCGTCGCCCTACGGCGCGGTCCTGGCCGGGCTTGCGGCGCTGCAGGGACCGCGCCATGGCGGCATGACCGAGCGGGTAGTCGCGATGCTGCCGACTCTGTTGGCGGCGCCCGATCCGCGCGCCGACCTGGCCGACCGGCTGCGCCGCGGCAGCGATCTGACCGGCTTCGGCCACCCGCTGTACCCGGCCGGCGATCCGCGGGCGCGCTGTCTGATGGCGCTGATGGACCGGGCGTTCCCCGACGACCCGATGCTGGATGCGGCCGGCCGCGTCGCCGCGGCCGCCGCCGAGCTGGCCGGGCGGCCGCCGACCCTCGATTTCGCCCTGGCGCTGCTGACCCACCGCCTAGGCATGGCCGACGGCAGCGCGCTCGGCCTGTTCGCCGCCGCCCGCACGGTCGGCTGGATCGGCCACGCGCTGGAACAGTATCGCGGCGGGCGGCTGATCCGCCCGCGCGCCCGTTACACCGGCGTGCACCCCTAGGAGCCTGTCCGAGTAATGCTTATGGGCAGCACCGCGTTTTCAAGGGCTTGGGCTAGGATGGCGTCGCGTGGCG
>JAZFQW010000200.1:0-4714 GCA_036445335.1 Alphaproteobacteria bacterium
CAGCAGCGTCGTGCAGTCCGGCGCCACGACGGCGGCCAAGCCGGCCCCCCGGCCGGCCGCCGAGCGCGCGGCGCTTCTGGACGAGGCGCCGAAACGCGAGCGCGAGGCGGACACCGACGCCCCTGCCCTGGAAGAACCGAAATCGCGCGCGCGTCTCGCCTTCGACGACGAGCTCAGCCGCGTTTTCGTCGAGATCGTCGACCGCAGCTCCGGCGAGGTGATCCATCGCTACCCGCCCGAGAATATCGTCCGGCACATCGATGCCCTGATCAAGCAACAGCACCTGCCCGCCGGTCGGGGCAACACCGGCTTCCTGGTCGACCAGTCGGTCTGACGGACCACCTGCCACACTCGTAATTTTCTGCTCAATGACGCCAGGCGGCAGAAATTGCCGCGGGCCGGGGTGAGTCTTTGCCGGGCGGTCTCGGCCCGCGCCGTCCGCCAAACGGTGTTCTTCAAAATAATTCAATGTTTTCAGATGATTGCTGATTGAGTGGCGTGTGGCACGACCTTCGCAAGGGAGCTGGCGGATGCAAAACGCATCCAGGCGAAAGCACCCAGAAAGGCGGGCCGGCGTGACCGCGACTGCGATTTTGAACTCCAGCCAAAACGATCGCCGCTTGGCGCAGCGACTGGCCCGGCTTCCGCTCGGCCTTCCCGGAGCGGTTTTGGGCGGGCTGCTGGGCCTTCTGGCCGCTCTGCTGCTGTTGCTTCCGGCGGAGGCCGGAGCCCAGTCACGGATCAAGGATATCGCCGACTTCGAAGGCGTACGCGACAACCACCTGATCGGCTATGGCCTGGTGGTCGGCCTCAACGGCACCGGCGATGACCTGGACAGCGCGGTCTTCACCCGCGAGAGCCTGATCGGCATGCTGCAGCGCCTGGGCGTCAACGCACGGGACGACAATCTCGACACCGACAACGTGGCGGCGGTCATGATCACCGCCGACCTGCCGCCGTTCTCCCGCCAGGGCACACGCATCGACGTAACCATCTCGGCGCTGGGCGATGCCGACAGCTTGCTGGGCGGCACCCTGGTGGTGACGCCCCTGCTGGGTGCCGACGGCGAAGTCTATGCGGTCGCCCAAGGGCCGGTGGCGGTCGCCGGGTTCAGCGCCGGCGGCGCCGCGGAGGAGATCAACAAGGGCGTGCCGACCACCGGACGGATCCCCAACGGCGCCATCATCGAGCGCGAGATCGACTTCGACATGGCGCAGATGGAAAGCGTCAAGCTGGCCCTGCGCAACCCGGACTTCACCACCGCCAACCGCGTGGCGCTGGCGGTCAACACGGCGATGAAGGCGCCGCTCGCCCGCCAGCTCGACGCCACGACCGTCATGGTCACAGTGCCGGCCGATCACCCGGGCGGTGCGGTGGACCTGATAACCCGGATCGAACAGCTGCGCGTCACCGCCGACCAAGTCGCCCGGGTGGTGATCGACGAGCAGTCCGGAATTATCGTCATGGGCGAGAACGTGCGCATCTCGACGGTCGCCATCGCCCAGGGCAACCTGACGATCCGCATCACCGAGACCCCGCAGGTCAGCCAGCCGGCGCCCCTGTCCGAGGGCGGCGCAACAGTCGTCGTGCCGCGCACCCAGGTCCAGGTTGACGAGAACGGTGACAACCGCCTGGCGGTGCTGCCAACCGGCGTCAGCCTACAAGAGATGGTCAATGGCCTGAACGCGCTCGGCGTCGGCCCACGCGACATGATCACGATCCTGCAGGCGATCAAAGCCTCCGGCGCGCTGCAGGCCAAGATCGAGGTGATGTGATGGGCCCCGACGCGAGCCTGCCAGCGATTGCCCTGCCCGACGCTGTCGCGGCCGGGCCCGAGAGCGCGCGCCGCGCAGGTATTCGCCAAGCCGCCGAGGACTTCGAAGCCATGTTCCTGTCCCAGATGCTGGCCCCGGTGTTTGCCGGGCTGGACAAGGAAAGCCTGTTCGGCGGCGGACCCGGCGAACAGGTCTACCGCTCGATGATGGTCCAGGAATACGGCAAGGCCATCGCCGGCGCCGGCGGTCTCGGCATCGCCGACACGGTGGAGCGCGAAATGCTCAAGCTACAGGAGTTGGACCCATGAACCATCCCGACAGCCAAGCCGCCGGCGAGGCCTTCGACCGGCGCCTCGCCGAGGCGGCGCGACACCTGACCGCGATCCTGGAGCGCGAGGGTGAGCTGCTCGCGGCCATGCGCGCCCGCGACCTGGGCGCGCTGCTGCCGGAAAAGCGGGAGGCGACCCAGCGCTACCGCGAGCTGATGGGCCAGGCGGCCGAGCGGCCCGCGTTGCTCGAGGGCCTGGACGAGACCCAAAAGTCCGACCTCAAGGCCACCGCCCAGCGACTGGCGGCCGCCACCGAGGCCAACGCCCGGGCGCTGACCGCCGGCATCGAGGCCAACCAGAGCCTGGTCCAGGCAATCGCCCGCGCGGTCGAGAGCGAACATGCGCCGACCGCCTTCTACCGAGCCAACGGCCGCCTGACGCCGGCGGCTGCCGCAGCCCGCCAGCCAGCCGTGTCCTTCAACCAGGTCGCCTGAGAAGAGCCGGCCAGGAGACGCCAGATGTCACTCATCAACAGCCTGCTCTCGGCGGTTTCATCCCTGCAAGCGGCGCAGGCGCAGTTGCAGATCACCGCCAGCAACATCGCCAACGTCAACACCGAGGGCTACACCCGTAAGTTCGCGCACCTCGAGACCGTGGTGATCGACGGCGAGGCCGCCGGTCTCAATCTCTCAGTGCTCCAGCGCACGGTCGACGATAACCTGCTGCGACAGATCCGCGACCATATCGCCGCCCTGGCCGGCAGGCAGGTGCAGAGCGACTACCTGACCCGCACCCAGAACCTCTTCGGTACGCTGGCCGACAACTCCTCGATCAGCCACCGGGTCAGCGACCTGGGCAGGGCGCTGGAAGCGCTGGCGACCGCGCCCGAGGACATCGTCGCGCGCAACGACGTGGTCGACGCCGCCCGCCGCCTGGCGCAGCAGCTCAATTCCATGACCGACAACCTGCAGCAGATGCGCGCCGAGGCCGATCAGGAGATCGGCAGCAGGGTCACAGAGATCAACGATCTGCTGTCCGACATCCACGGCTTCAATACAAAGATCGCCGAAGGCCTGGCGATCGGCCATCCGGTCGCCGACCTGCAGGACCAGCGCGACAGCCTGATCAACGCACTGTCCGGGCTGATCGACATCCAGTACTTCGAGCGCGGCAGCGGCGAGGTGTTCATCGCCATGACCTCCGGGCGCACGCTGCTCGACGCGGTGCCCGTGAGCCTGAGCCATACGCCGGCGGCCCAGCTGTCGGCGGGCACGACCTATCTGAACGGCATCAGCGGCATCAGCTATGGACCCTCGGCAAGCGACATTACCGGCGAGATTCGCGACGGGCGCTTGGCCGGCTTGCTCACCCTGCGCGACGAGACCCTGGTCGACCTTCAGGCCGAGATCGATCGCCTGGCTGAGGTCCTGCGCGACCGGTTGAACGCGCTGCAGAACGACGGCACCGCCTTCCCGCCGCCCACGACCCTGACCGGCACCCGCAGCCTCGCCTCAAGCGATGCGCCAACCATGACCGGCAGCTTCCGGATCTCCGTGACCGACGGCGACGGCGTGGTGGTCGAGACCCTCGACATCGACCTCTCGGCGCTCGCCCCGCCCGATGTCGGCGAGCTGGTCGCCCAAATCAACGCCATGACCAACGCCAGCGCCAGCCTCAACGCGAACGGCGAGGTGGTGCTGAGCGCCGCAGGCGGCAACGGCATCGCGGTCAACGAGCTCGACAGCCAGGTGACCAGCGGCAATACCACCTATGGCATGGCGCAGTTCCTGGGGCTCAGCGACTTTTTCGACAGCGGCAGCGACTACGATGTCGCCATCAGCGACCGCGCCGCCAGCGACACCACTGCGCTGGGCCTGTCGGGTACCCTCAGCTTTTCCATCGCCGGCGCCACCACCGGCGTCGCCTACGCGGCAGGCGACAGCCTGACCGACATCGCTACGGCGATCAGCGCCGCGCTCGGCGGCGACAACATCACGGCCAGCGTGGTCCGCGAGGGCGGCGGCTTCCGTCTCGAGATACGCGACGGCGACGGCGACAACTTCTTCATGAGCGACAGCGGTGGCCTCGCCGCGCAGCTCAACCTTCGGTCGGGCGAAGCCGGCACGGCGGGACGCCTGGCGGTGCGTCCTGCGCTGCTGACCGATCCCAGCCTGCTGGCCCGTGGCGAGCTCAGCGACGCCGCCGGACTGGCCGTCGGCGACATCGCCATCTCGCTCGGCGACGGGGCCGTCGCCAAGGCCATGGCGGCCGTCTTCACCGCCGACTTCACCTTCGCGGCGGCCGGCGGCCTGCCGTCCACGGTGACCGGCCTGGCCGGCTATGCGGCAACCATTATTTCGCTCAACGCAGCCAACGCGAACGCCATGGAAAGCGATGTCACCGCCGGCGAGTCCTTCCGCATGGCCCTGGAGACCCAGGCGGCGGCGATCAGCCAGGTCAACCTCGACGAGGAACTGGCCAGCCTGGTCGTGATCCAGAACGCCTACGCCGCCTCAGCGCTTCTCACCACAACCATTTCCGAAATGATGGATCTCCTGCTCGAGATCGCCTGAGCCGTCGCGGAGCCGCACTCCATCACGCGGCGCCCGGTGGCCGTGGAGCCGGTGAAGGTGACCACGTCCACGCGCGGGTCGCTGCTGAGCACCTCGC
>JAZFQW010000201.1:0-14325 GCA_036445335.1 Alphaproteobacteria bacterium
CCCATGGTCGGCGTCGCGTCCAGGCGATTCGAGCCGCCAGGAGAAGGCCGAAGAGCGTAGCTGCGCTACGGTCGAGGCCTTCGACGCAGCGGGAGGGCCGCCCGGGCGCGACAGCGCCGCGCAGACCGTGGCCCGTGTGCGAAGTGTGGGTTAAAACCAGGTCGGGCGATCGTCGTCCGGGCTGACCATGATGGCGACGCACTGCAGCTCGCGGTCTAGCTGCCGGTCGGCCTTTTCGAATCGGACGCCGATCGCGCCATCGATCCGCCACACGCGCTCGCAGCACAGTTCGCCAGTGCCGGCATGCTCCAGCACCAGCTCGCGGTCGGCCGGCGGTATACCGTCGAAGCGCAGCCGCGCGCCGCCCAGCGAGATGTCCTCGATGAGGCATTCGTAGCGCCGGTCATTCGCCCGCACGACCGCCGAGGTTCTGCGATCGAGAATGCATCGCTTCGACCGCCGGCGGTTGAATACCCTGGAGGTGTTGGCGAGCTTGAGGGGGTGCATGTCGAGCGGCTCCGCGCACTGTGGCTTCCGGTGCGCCAGTGTCGACCAACATGGTTAATGAATGATTGACCGCCGCGGTCAAACGGGATAGCAGCCCGCCTCCCGCGCCCGGCCGACCGCCAGCGCCAGCACCGCCTCGATCATCGGCGTCTCGACGCCCACCAGGGCGCCCATCTCCACGACCGCGCCGACCAGCGCGTCGATCTCCATCGGCCGCCCGAGCTCCAGGTCCTGCAGCATCGACGTCTTGTGCTCGCCGACGTCGGCCGCCCAGCCGATGCGGGTGTCAACGTCGACGCTGAAGCGGACGCCCAGCGCCTCGCCGACCGCCTGTCCCTCGACCATCATCCGGCGGATCACCGCGCGGATGCCGGGGTCCTTGGCGAGCGTGGCCAGCGTGCCGTGGGTGAGCGCACTGACCGGGTTGAAGCTGAGATTGCCCCACAGCTTGATCCAAATGTCGTCGCGGATACGCGGCCGCACCGGCGCCTTGAAGCCGGCGCCGGCCAGCGCCCGCGACAAGGCGACGACCCGCTCCGACCGGCTACCGTCGGGCTCGCCCAGCATGAACCGATTGCCGTAATGGTGCTCGACGACACCGGGCTCGACGATCTCGGCCGCCGGGTAGACGACGCAGCCGATCGCCCGTTCCGGCGGGATCAGGCGCCACAACTCGCCGGCCGGATCGACGCTCTTCAACCGCCGGCTCTCGAACGGCCCCGCCAGGCGGTGGAAATACCACCACGGTATCCCGTTCATCGCGGTGACGACCGCGGTGCCGGGCCCCAGCAACGGCTGCATCAACGGCGCGATGTTCAGCACCGACGGCGCCTTCAGCGTGACGATCACGGCGTCCTGCGGGCCGGCCTCGGCCGGGTCGTCGGTGCACGCCGGCCGGGCGGTCCGCTCTTCGCCCTCGGTCCGCAGTTTCAGTCCGTTGCGCCGCATCGCCGCCAAGTGCGGTCCGCGGGCGATCAGCGTCACCTCCTCGCCGGCCAGCGCCAACTGCGCGCCGAGCAGGCCACCGATGGCGCCGGCACCGTAGACGCAGATCTTCACGATGCCAGCCCGAGCTTTTTCGCCAACCCGATGCCCTGCAACTTGCCGGTGGCGCCCTTCGGGATCTCGTCGACGAAGACGATGCGGCGCGGCACCTTGAACGCGGCGAGGCGGCAGGCGGCCATGTCGCGCAGGTCGCGTTCGCTGACCTCGGCGCCGTCCGCCAGCACGATCGCCGCGGCGACCTCTTCGCCGAGTCTCGGGTCCGGCAGGGCGAAGGTCACCGCCTGGGCGACGGCCGGATGGTCCAGCGGGACCTCGTCGACCTCGCGCGGCGAGATCCTCTCGCCGCCGCGGTTGATCATTTCCTTCAACCGGCCGGCGATCGCGGCGGCGCCGCGGCGAACACGCGATCGATGGTGTCGGCGACGGTCATCACTGCCCTCTTCTGCCCGTCCTTGCGCACCGCCGTCAATCGGTCATATACCAAGCGGCGGTGACTGGGCAGGGCATCCGTCCCGACGCCCCATTCGGCACCCGGCAGCCAAGGCATCCGCCGCAAATCGGTCGGCCTGTGATTAACATCACAGCATTATCTAAAATTTAATGGAAACTCTATGCTTCGCACATCGCAGCCAGACGGCCGGGCCTAGTGCCCGGCATCGTAGGCGGTGGTGAGACTGCAAGAGTCGGCGAAGGCCGGGGGTACTGCCTCGGACACCTGGATGCCGCGAGTCGAAACAACAGACCATCGGTCCTAGCCGAAAAAGGGAGCATCACCCAATGACATCCGCCGCTACGAAGATTCCCGCCCTATTGACCAACATGGGCAAATCGGGACTCTCGATCATTCCACGGGCCCCGGTCGTCGCCGCCGCCCTCCTGATGACGGTTGCCTCGACCGCTACCGCCGGCACGACGAAAGAGTTTTGGAATCGCCCCGCCGGTCCCGACAACACCAGCCAGGTTACCGGTGCCGCCGCGTGCAACCGGGATTCCAGCAGCGCCGTCGCGTGCTGGAACGACGGCGAGCGTGACAGCCTGAGCGGGTCGACCACGACGACCCAGGCGAACGACGTGCGGACGGATACCGGCGGCGGCCGCACCGTCGAGAACGGCGACGGCCGCAGCGATACCGAAGGCGGCAGCAACCAGGACACCGGCGGCGAAGGGACCGACACGGGTCCGAACTAAGCGGCCGTCGCGGTCGATCAACATCCTGTCCTGCGCGGCCGATTTCTGGTGCCGCGCATGGCCAACGGCCGCGCCCGCACTGGTCGGGCGCCGTTGCCGAAAGGCGGCCCCGTCGCACGTCGGGGGTTTGCGCTGTACGCGGCAATTCACCGGCCGCGCGCGTCGTGCGGATCCGCCGCCTCCCGGGCCGCCACCTTGATCGGCGGCCACGGCCGGCGGACAATGCCGCCGGCGCCACGGGAAGGACGGGCCATGGACAATACGGCAGGAGAGCCCGGCCGGCGGCTGCGGCTGGGCGTGATCGGCGGCGGATCAGGCTCGTTCATCGGTCCGGTCCACCGTACCGCGGCGCGGCTGGACAACCGATACGACATCGTCGCGTCGGTGCTGTCGTCGAATCCGGATCGGTCGCGCGCCGCCGGGCGGACGATCGGCATCGCCGAGGACCGCGCCTACGGGACCGCCGACGAGATGCTGGCCGCCGAGGCGGGACGCGACGACGGCATGGACACCGTCGCGATCATGACCCCGAACGACAGCCATTATCCGCTGTGCTGCGCGGCGCTCGACCGCGGGCTCGACGTGATCTGCGACAAGCCACTGACGACCAACCTGACCGACGCCGTCGACCTGGTGCGCCGCGTGCGCGCCAGCGGGTTGGTGTTCTGCCTAACCTACAATTACACCGGCTACCCGATGATCCGCCAGGCGCGCGCGATGGTGCGGGCCGGCGTGCTGGGCGACATCCGCATGGTCCAAGTCGAATACGTCCAGGGCCATATCGCCACGCTGGTCGAGGCCGAAGGCGGCGGCAAAGAGTGGCGACTGGGTGGCCGGCGCGCCGGACCGTCGATGGTCCTCGGCGACATCGGCAGCCACGCGCACCACCTGGCGTGCTTCGTCACCGGTCAGCAGGTGGTCCGCGTGTCGGCCGATCTCGGCGCCGTGGTGCCGAGCCGGCGGGTCGACGATTACGGCGGCGCGCTGCTGCGCTTCGCCAACGGCGCCCGCGGTATCTTCTGGGTCACCCAGGCGGCCGCCGGCGCCGAGCACGGGCTGCACATCCGTGTGTTCGGCGAGAACGGCGGCCTGGAGTGGCACCAGGAACAGCCCAACCAGTTGCGTCACATGCCCCTGGGCGCGCCGGCCCAGGTGCTGACCCGCGGCGGGCCGGGGCTGTCCCCGGCCGCCGGCCGCGCGACCCGGGTCGCGATCGGCCACCCGGAGGGCTACCAGGAGGCCTTCGCCAACCTCTATGCCGACGCCGCAGTCGCCATCGCCGCACGGCGCGGCGGCAGCCAGGCAGACCCGCTGGCGCTCGACTTCCCGACGGTCGAGGACGGCGCCCGCGGCATGAAGTTCATCACCGCGGCGGTGGAATCGAGCAGGGCCGGCGGCGGCTGGGTCGACTGCGGGCTGGACCTGTAGGCGGCGACTGAATCGCCCAACCGGCGCACGTCGTCGACCTGACGGGCGATGGGCGCCGGCGATGATATCAGGGTTCCGCCACCGACCGGCCCTCGATGTCCTGGCCGAAGACGACGACGTAGCCGTCCGGGTCGGTCACCGCGATCTCGCGCATGCCATAAGGCCTGTCCACCGGCGGGTCGGTCGCCAGCCCCCGCGCGGCGAACTCCGCGCGCAGCGCGGCGACGTCGGTGACGCCGATATAGGCGTCGAACAGCGCCTCGTCGCGATCGGGCACCCACGGCCGTTCGCCGTAGCCGTCGCGCGTGAAGCGCAGGAAGATCTGCGCCCGGCCGCGCCGGACGATGGCGAAGAACGGCGCGTCTGGGGGACCGAACAGTTCGACATCGGGAAAACCCAGCGTGTCGCGGTAGAACAGCGCCGAGCCCTTCGGGTCGCGGACGAAAAGGCAAGGCGTGCATCCCAGGAAGTCCGGCTCGGCCATCGCAACTCCCTCACTGCAGCATCGGCTGCGTCTGCATTTACGCGCAATGACGGTGGCACCATCAGGTTACCTCCCGCCCGCCGGCGCGACGGCGGCAGGCCCTCACGGCGTTCTGACGAAAACGATCTTCTCGGCCGTGATCCGAACGCCGATCGCTGAAATCTCCTTCACCGGGCCGGTCACGATGACGCGACACGCAAACGGCCCCAGACTGCACGATCCCACGGCGGTGGTCCGGTCGGCAAGCGGCAGGTCGGTGATATCGACCAGCGCTGACGACAGGAATGACACGCCGCGCGCGTCGTCGAGCCGGCAGACCAAACCGACACAGGTCAGATCGCCCGACATCGACACCGTGTTGCCGACCAGGCGGTCGAGCTCGAATCGCTCGATCGGCTGGTCGCCCCGCGACGCGCCGGCGAACGTCAGCACCACGAAGATGGTCAGTATTGCCCGCACCATTGTCGCCAAACCCGGTCGATCCGGATGCGCGATGACGCCCACCGTTGGGCATCGGATTGCCAGTGGAGTGTCCCAAATACCGGTCATCGCATGGGATCACGCCATTCTGCCCGATCGCGGCCGCCGGCGCGAGCCAAACCGGGCCACAGACACCATCCGGCGCGAGGCCACACGGTCGCCGGCCGATGCGCAAATAATAATGGAATGAACGTTCTCTAGATTGGCGAACTAGAACACCTGCCTGCGGTCGCCGAAACCGAAACGCCCACCCGGTGTGGCGGGCGAACCGCAGCGTTACCCAATTTCCTCCACGGCGACCCAGCGCGACTCCCGGGCCGACCGCACCACCGCGTCGACCACGCGCTGGATCTCCCACGCCTCGCGAAAATCGGGCCAGGGCGGCGTGCCGCCGGCCAGCCCGTCGATCAGGTCGCGCACCTCGATTGTCTTCAGGTCGTTGAAGCCGAGCTGGTGACCGGGCGCGACGCAGAAACTGCTGTAGTGCGGGTGCTCGGGCCCGGCGACGATGGTCTTGAAGCCGCCGCGGCCGGCCGGCTGGCCTTGCTGATACAGCTCGAGCTCGTTCAGTCGTTCGTGGTTGAGCGCGATCGAGCCGCGGGTGCCGGTCACCTCGAAGGCGAGCTGCATCTTTCGGCCGGCCGCCATCCAGCTTGCCTCGATCGAGCCGCGCGCGCCGCCGGCGAAGCGCAGCAGCGCGCGGGCCTGGTCGTCGACCTCGACGGCCCGCGTCTCGCCCGCGCCCGGCGCCCCCGGCCGCCGCTTGACCACCGTCTCCAGATCGCCGGACACCGCCGCGATGTCGCCCACCAGATAACGCGCCAGCGAGATGATGTGGCTGCCCAGATCCGCGATCACGCCGTGGCCGCCGACCGGGTCCAGCCGCCACGTGTACGGCGCGTTGGCGTCGGCCATGTAGTCCTCGGCATGGATGCCGCGAAAACGGATCACCTCGCCGATGTCGCCGCTGTCGATGATCTCGCGCGCGACCATGACCATGGGGTTCTTCAGGTAGTTGAACCCGACCATGGTGGCGACGCCGGCGGCCTCGGCGGCGTCGACCATCGCCTTGGCGGTGGCCGAATCCGGCGCCAGCGGCTTCTCGCAATAGACCGTCTTGCCGGCGGCGATCGCCGCCATGGCGATCGGCTCGTGCAAGGTATTGGGCGCCGTGACGTCGACCACGTCGACCGCTGGGTCGTCGACCAGCACCCGCCAGTCGCCGGTCGAGCGGGCGAAGCCGAACCCTTCGGCGGCACGCCGGGCGGCGTCGTCGTCGATGTCGGCCAGCATCTCCAGGACCGGCCGGGTCGGCAGCGCGAACACGCCGGCCGCGGCCCGGAACGCCAGGGCGTGGCAGCGTCCCATGAAGCCGCTGCCGATCAGGCCGATGCCGAGTGTCGCCATGGTTGGAGTCCCCTCGACCGTCCAATCACTATGTCGCCGCCAACACGTCGCGGTTGACGACCAGCGCGGGGTCGAGCCGGCCGTCGATGCCGTCGAGCGCGTTGCGCGCCGCCGCCACCCCCATCCGGGCGGCGCATTCGTCGGTCAGCCCGGCGCAGTGCGGGCTGACGATGACGGTGTCCAGAGCCAGCAGCGGGTTGTCGGGCGACGGCGGCTCGGCGTCGAAGGTGTCCAGGCCGGCGCCGCCGATCGACTTGTCCCTCAGCGCCGCCGCCAGCGCCGCCTCGTCGACCAGGCCGCCGCGCGCCGCGTTGATCAGGAAGGCGCCGGGCCGCATCGCCGCCAACTCGGCGGCGCCGATGGCGCCTTCGGTTTCCGGCGTCCGCGGCAGGTGGAGACTGACGACGTCGGCCTCGCCCAACGCCGTCCGCCAGTCCTCGATCTTGCGCCCGCCGGCGGCGGCGACCGCGGCGGCGCCGACATACGGGTCGTAGACCAGGACCGTCAGGTCGAACGCCAGGGCGCGCCTCGCCACCTCGCGGCCGATCCGCCCGAAGCCCAGGATCAGCAGGGTGCGGCCCGCCAGCTCGACCGCCGCGAAGTTGTTGCGGATCGCCCAGTCGCCGGTGCGCACGGCGCGATCGTGCGCGGCGCACCGCTTGGCCAGGGCCAGCATCATGAACATTGTATGTTCGGCCACCGTCACCGCGTTGACGTTGCCCACCACGGTCAACGGGATGCCGCGCCGCGTCAGCGTGTCGACCGGCACGTTGTCGTAGCCGACGCCGTGGCGCGAGACGACGCGCAGCCGTTCCGCCGCCTCGACCGCAGCGGCGGGCACCACCGCGGTGCGGATGATCAGCGCGTCAGCCGCCGGCAGCCGCCCCAGGAAGTCGGCGTCGGCGGAGTCTTCGATCGGCTCAACGGTGACGTCGGGCCTGGCGGCCAGGACATCCATCCCCGCCTGGTGGATGGTTCCGGTCAACAGAATGTGCGGCATGGCCGTCGCGCCTCCCGTCGCGTCAATAGGTGCCGCCGGCCTCTCCGCTCGTCGGCGCGCCGGCCTTGAGCGCGGTCACCGCGCCCTTGGCGCCTGCCGCCATCAGCCGCGCATCCGACGCGATCGTGACGAAACTGTAGCCCTGCTCGATCATCCTAAGCGCGTAGGCCGGCGTGCCGTTATGGATTCCGGCCGCGACCCCCATTTCCCTGGCAGTGCGCGCGATATGCTCGATCGCCTCGACCACCGGCTTCTCCTCCTGGTCAAATGTCGGCGTGCAGCCGAGCGCCAGCGACAGGTCAGCCGGCCCGACATAGATCGCCTCCAGCCCCTCGACCGACAGGATCGCCTCCAGATTGTCCAGCGCCTCCGCCGTCTCGATCATCGCGAACGGGATCACTGTGTCGTTGGCGTGCCGAGCGTAGTCCGCCCCGGCATACAGCAGCGCCCGGATCGGCCCGAAGCTGCGGCCGCCGCGCGGCGGATAGCGGCAGGCGGAGACCAGCGTCTCGGCGTCCGACACGGTATTGACCATCGGGCAGATCACGCCATAGGCGCCGGCGTCGAGCATCTTCATGATGATCCCGGGGTCGAGCCACGGCACCCGCACCAGCGGCGTGGTGTCGGTGGTTGAAATCGCCGTCAGCATGGACACCGCGGCCTGGTAGTCGACGACCCCGTGCTGCATGTCTACGGTCAGCGAATCCCAGCCCTGATGCGCCATCGTCTCGGCGGAAAAGGCGCTGGGGATACCTAGCCAGCCATTGGCGACCGCGCCGCCACCCCGCCAGATCCGCCGGATACCGTTCTCCCGCATGAATTCCTCCCCGTTCTGTCAGTTCATTTACGCCCGAGCGCTGCCCGGGCGCTGTCTTTATAGTCACGTCAGGTCAGCACCATGTGGGTGTATTTGACGTCGAGATAATCGCGGACCGTGGCGGAACCGCCCTCGCGGCCGAAGCCGCTTTCCTTGATGCCGCCGAACGGCGCCTCGGCGGCGGCCAGCGCATACGTGTTGACCCCCACCATGCCGGCCTCGATCGCCTCGGATGCCTCGTGGGCGCGTTTGAGCGAGCGCGTGAAGACGTAGCTCGACAGGCCGAGCGGCAGGGCATTGGCCCGGGCGATGACATCGTCGAAATCGGTGAAGCTGGTGATCGGCACGACCGGTCCGAACGGCTCCTCACGCATGATCCGGGCACTGTCGGGCACCTGGTCGAACACCGTCGGCTCAAAGAAAAAGCCGCGGTTGAAGCCGGCCGGCCGCTGCCCGCCGGTCAGCAGGCGGCCGCCGTCGTCCAGCGTGTCGGCGACCAGCGCCTCGGCATTCTGCCGGCGCTTGTCTGTGGTCAGCGGCCCCAGCGTGGTGTCCGGATCAAGGCCGTTGCCGATCTTGAGCGCCCCGGTAACGTCGACGAACCGCCGGGCGAACGCGTCGACCTTGCTTTCGTGGACGAAGAAGCGGCTGGGCGAGACGCAGACCTGGCCGGCATTGGCGAACTTGACCGGCACGGTCATCTCCGCCACCGCCTCGGCATCGGCGTCGTCGAAGACGATCACCGGCGCGTGGCCGCCCAGCTCCATGGTCACGCGCTTGACCGTGTCCGCTGCCGCCTTCAGCATGCGCTTGCCGACGTCGGTCGAGCCGGTCAGCGATACCTTGCGGACGACCGGCGAGGCCATCAGCGGCGGCGACACCGCCGAAGCCCGCCCGATCACCAGGTTGACCGCGCCGCGCGGCAGCCCGGCGTCATGGCAGCACTGGATGAGCGCCATGGCGGTGCCGGGCGCCTCGACCGACGGCCGGCAGATGACCGAACAGCCGGCGGCCAGCGCCGGCGCGATCTTGCGCGCCATCAGCACTGCCGGGAAGTTCCACGCCGTGAACGCCGCCACCACGCCGACCGGCTGGGCGGTCACCAGGATGCGGCCGCCGGGCAACCGGCTTTCCACTGTCTGGCCATACAGCCGCTTGGTCTCCTCGGAATACCATTCGAACTGGTCGATCGACAGCTGCACTTCGCGCCTGGCCTGGGCCAGCGGCTTGCCGACCTCCAGGGTCATCCAGCGCGCCAGGCGGTCGATCCGTTCGGCCATCAGCTCGGCGATCCGGCGGATGATCCGCGCCCGCTCCCACGGCTGGGTGGCGCGCCACTCCGCCATCCCGCGCGCCGCCGCCTCGATCGCCGCGTCGACGTCGGCCGCCGCGGCGCTCGGCACCTCGCCCAAGGGCTCCTCGGTCGCCGGGTTGATCGTGACGTAGGTCTCGCCGGACGCCGCGGGGCGCCACGCGCCATCGATATACAGACCGTATTCCCCGTACATGGCATCGTGTTCCCGGTTCGCTCATCCCAGCCTAGGCAATAAATCAACCGTTACAAAATAAATCAATAGTTGGAACTTTTGTTCCGGGCCGACTTTACCGGCCGTTCAGCCACCGGACGCTCGCGGCGAAGGAGAAGGGAACGGTGGCGCCGGCGCCGAACCGGCGCCGTGTCGGGGGCGGATGGTCACGCCATTGACCTACGAGCACTTGATCAACCAGATCGCCGAGCGCCACGGCGAGATGAGCAAGCGATTCCAGCAGATCGCCCGCTTCGTGGTGCAGAATCCGAACGACGTTGCCCTGGAGTCGGTGAAATCCATCTCGGCCATGGCCGCGGTCCAGCCATCGACCCTAGTGCGCTTCGCCCAGGCCTTCGAGTTCGCCGGCTTCAGCGAGATGCAGCGGGTTTTCCAGGCCCGCCTGCTGACCGCCGCGCCTGGCCGACGCGATCCCGCGCGCCGGCGACTAGTTCCCAATATCAGCCTTGAGCGACCGGTGACCGGATCCGCTGCCCGCCCGTCAATGGGTGACCGCCACCGCGCGGCCGGTTCGGCGCGACTCGACCGCGGCATCGGCCAGGCGGAGGGCGCGGCGGCCGTCCTCGAAGGTGACCGACGGCGGACGGCCCTGCTCGACGGCGTCGATGAAGTCGTCGATCTCCGCCTTGTAGGCCGCGGCGTAGCGCTCGATGAAGAAATGCAGCAAGGGATCCCGGGCCGCGGTCGCCGCCTCGCCGTAGCGCCGGACGGTAGTCGCCCGGCGGTTGTCGGAGCGCACCATGCCGGCGCTGCCGACCACCTCGAGCCGCTGGTCGTAGCCATAGACGGCGCGGCGCGAGCAGTTGATGTGGCACAGCTGGTCGGTGGCCGTGCGCATCATCACCATCGCCGTGTCGACGTCGCCCAGCGACCGCGCGTTGTCGTCGAACAGGGCGCTGCCCAACGCCAGCACCTCGACGGGCTCCTCGCCCAGCACGAACCGCGCCAAGTCGAAATCGTGGATCATCATGTCGCGATACAGCCCGCCGCACACCTTGAGATACTCCAGTGGCGGCGGCCCCGGATCGCGGCTGCTGATGATGACCTGCTCGACCGCGCCGATTTCGCCGGCGTGCGCCGCCCTGGCGACCTCCCGGTGGCTCGGGTCGTAGCGCCGGTTTAAGCCGATCTGGATGGCGACCCCGCAGTCGGCGATCTCGTCCCGGCAGCGGTCGACCCGCGCGCTATCCAGGTCGATCGGCTTTTCGCACAGCACCGCCTTGCCGGCCTTGGCCGACGCGGTGATCAGCTCGACATGGGTGTCGGTCGACGAGGCGATCAGCACCGCGTCGAGGGCATCGTCGTCCAGCGCGGCGGCGACGTTCGGCGCCACGCGCGCGCCATGCCTGCCCGCCACCTCGTCCGCCGAGGGGGCATGAACGTCGTAGACATAGGCCAGATTCGCCCGGGCGTTCGCGGCCAGGTTGTCGGCGTGCATGCGGCCGATGCGGCCGGCGCCGAACAAGGCAAAATTCAGCATCGATCCCTCCCAATTCACCGACTTCGCCATGCCATCGGATAGGCCGCCGGCGGACGCTGCCGCGGGGCTGGCCAGCCGGTCCGTCACTTTAGCGCAAACAGAATGTTTGTTGCATTCAATTCTTTGCCCTGGAATGAAAATCGCATATAACCCGTCGCAACGGACATCCTCAGACCGCATCTCTCACGCTGGCCGCGGTTTGCGTCGCGTCCAGGCGGTGCGAGCCGCCAGGAGAAGACCGAAGCGCGCAGCTGCGCTACGGTCGAGGCGTTCGACGCAGCGGGCGGGCCGCCCGGGCGCGACGCAGACCGTGGCCAGTATGAGAAAGGCAGGCTAGCATCGCGGGTGGCCCGCCGGCCGACAACCGTACGCCCAGTGGGGAGGACTCAGCCATGAAAACGATCCGCCTGACCATGGCGCAGGCCCTGGTGAAGTATCTGTGCGCCCAGCGCACGGTGGTCGACGGGCGCGAGGTCCCGCTGTTCGCGGGCGCCTTCGCCATCTTCGGCCACGGCAACGTGACCTGCCTGGGCGAGGCGCTGGAGGCGGCGCAGGACGTGCTGCCGACCTGGCGCGGCCAGAACGAGCAGTCGATGGCGCTGGCGGCGATAGCCTTCGCCAAGGCGAAGCGGCGCCGGCAGGTCATGGTGTGCGCCAGCTCGATCGGCCCCGGCGCGACCAACATGGTGACAGCGGCCGGCGTTGCCCATTCCAACCGGCTGCCAGTGCTGCTGCTGTCGGGCGACACCTTCGCAAACCGGATTCCCGACCCGGTGCTGCAGCAGGTCGAGCACTTTCACGACGCCACCCTGACCGTCAACGACGCGTTCAAGCCGGTGACGCGCTATTGGGACCGCATCACCAGGCCGCAGCAGCTGCTCCACTCGCTGCCCCAGGCGATCGCCACGCTGCTCGATCCGGCCGATTGCGGGCCCGTCTTTCTGGGTCTGCCGCAGGATATTCAGGCCGAGGCATTCGACTACCCTGAGGTGTTCTTCGCCACCACCGTCCACAGCGTGCCGCGGCCGCGACCGGACATCGAGCAGCTGGTCGCCGCGGCGGAGGCGCTGAAGCAGGCGAACAAACCGCTGATCATCGCCGGCGGCGGGGTCCATTACTCGCTGGCGACGGCGGAGCTGGCCGGTTTTGCCGAGCGGCACAACGTGCCGGTTGTCGAGACCATCGCCGGGCGCGCCGTGCTGACCCACGACCACCGGCTGAACGCCGGCCCGCTCGGCGTGATTGGCTCGGCATCGGCCAACGCGCTGGCCGCCCAGGCCGACGTCGTGCTGGCGGTCGGCACCAGACTGCAGGACTTCACCACCGGCTCGTGGTCGGTGTTCCAGAACCCGGACTACCGCCTGATCGCGTTGAACGCGGCGCGTTTCGACGCGGCCAAGCACCGTGCGATCCCGGTCGTCGGCGATGCCCGGGCCGGCCTGACCGAGTTGTCGGCGGGGCTGGCGGACTGGCGCGGACCGGACGAGTGGCGCGAGCGCGCCGCGGCGGAATACGCCGTCTGGAACGAGACCGTCGACCAGCGCACCGGCCCGACCAACGTCGAGCTGCCGTCGTACGGCCATGTGGTCGGTGCGATCAACCGCGCGGCCGACGCCACAGACCTGGTGCTGACGGCCGCCGGCGGGTTGCCGGGCGAGCTGAACAAGAACTGGCGCGCCAAGTCGGTCGGCAGCTTCGACTGCGAATTCGGCTTCTCGTGCATGGGCTACGAGATCGCCGGCGGCTGGGGCGCGAAGATGGCCGATCCAGACCGCGACGTCATCGTCTTCACCGGCGACGGGTCGTACCTGATGCTCAATTCCGATATCTACAGCTCGGTCCTGACCGGCCACAAGCTGATCGTCGTGGTCTGCGACAATGGCGGCTTCGCGGTGATCAACCGGCTGCAGAATTTCAAGGGCAACAAGTCGTTCAACAACCTGCTGGCCGATTGTCGGGTGTCCAACCTGGTCGCCGTCGACTTCGCCAAGCACGCCGAAGCGATGGGCGCGATCGCCGAGACCGTGGAGTCGGTCGCCGAACTGGAGGCGGCGTTCGGGCGGGCCAAGGCGGCCGACCGCACCTATGTGATCGCCATCAAGACCGACCCGCACGAATGGACCCCGGGCGACGCGTGGTGGGACGTCGGCGTGCCGGCCGTCAGCGAGCGCGCCGAGATCCGCCAGGCCGCCAAGGACCACGAGGCGGCGCGCGGCCACCAGCGCGTCGGGGTGTGAGCCTATGGATATCCGACTTGGCGTGGCCCCGATCGCGTGGTCGAACAGCGACCTGCCACATCTCGGCGGCGAAACGACGTTGGAGACCTGCCTCAAGGAAAGCCGCGCGGCCGGCTACAGCGGCACCGAGACCGGCGTGAAGTTCCCGATGGAAGCCGCCGTGCTGGGCCCGATCCTCCAGGCGCACCACCTGCAACTGGTTTCGGGCTGGTTCTCCGGCGAACTGCTGACCCATTCGGTGGCGCAGGAAAAGGTCCGCATCGAGCAGCAGGTCGCCACCTTCGCCGCGCTGGGCGCGCCGGTCATCGTCTACGCCGAAACCTCGGGCAGCGTCCAGGCGCTGCAGGACACGCCGGTCGCCAACCGGCCGCGACTCGCCGAGGAGGATTTCGCCGGCTATGGGCGCAAGCTGACCGATCTGGCGGAAAACCTCGCCGAGCGCGGCGTGGCGATGGCCTTTCACCATCACATGGGCACGGTGTTCGAGACCGAGGCGGAAATCGATGGGCTGATGGCCAATACCGGCCCGGCGGTCGGGCTGCTGCTGGACACCGGGCACCTGACCTATGCCGGCGACGACGTGGCGGCGACCACGCGGCGGCACGCCGGCCGAATCAACCCCGTTCACTGCAAGGACATCCGTCCCGACGTGCTGGCGCGCGCCAAGGCCGAGGATCTGAGCTTCCTCGATGCCATTCTGGACGGGGTGTTCACCGTCCCGGGCGACGGCTGCATCGATTTCGCC
>JAZFQW010000202.1:0-3691 GCA_036445335.1 Alphaproteobacteria bacterium
TGGACGCGCACGTGATCGGGGTCGATTTCGCGAAGGGCGTGGTTGAGCGCCTCCACATGGCCCTCGGCGATCGCCACGAATTCATCGTCGGAGAGATCGGCGAACAGCATGTGACGCGACAAGGCGAGATCGGGGCAGTCGAGCTGCACGTCGAGCCCGGTCGCCACGATCGCCTCGTATTCGGGCGTCATCACCTCGGCAAGCGCCTCCAGGTAGGCCTCCCGGGTCGGATAGAACCGGTTGGGCAAGAACAGGGAGATCACGCCTGGCGAGGCCGCGTTCATGAAGCCGCGCCGCGCGCCATGCGCCGCCATGCCGGCCTTCAGGTTGGCGATGTCGGCCCCGAGGTCCGCGTAGTCCTTAGCGGCGACAGGGCCGGTGCAGCAGGGCCGGGCGTATTGCGGCGTGCCGCCGGATTTCGCCTGGCGCTCCAGGAAGCTCGGAAACAGCTTCAGATCGGCCGGCGCGTTGCGCGGGCTGTCGCCGGAAAAGCCGGTATATCGGTCCTTCACATAGGTGGCGTAGGAGATCTTCGAGGTCTCGCCGTCGGAGACGATGTCGATACCGGCGGCGACCTGCCGGCCGACGGTCTCGGCGCATTCCTCCGCCATGCAGGCGGCGAAGGCGGCCGGGTCGGTGTTCTCGCCGCGCTCCCGCGCGAATATGAAATCGACGGTCCGCTGGCTGCGCGGCAGCGATCCGACATGGGTGGTCTGGATTCTTGTCACGTGCTTCCTTCCGGGGCTGCTAGTCCGCCAGTCGCCCGGCCCAACGGCGGGCGGGACGGTTTCAGTGTCCGGTCGGACCGGCCGGGTCGTCGGTGTTGCGGACCAGGAACAGCGCCGTCTCGCCGGTCATGGTCGGACCCAGCGATCGCTCCAACCCGGGCGGCACGGCACAGGTGTCGCCTGGCGCGAGGGTCGCCGCTCCGCCCGACCAATGCAGCCGCCAGTGACCGCGATGGACCATAAGGATCTCGTGGCGGTCGGTCGTGTATGCCTCGCCTTCGCCCTCTTGACCGCGCTGCAAGAAGTCGACCTCGAAACCGGGCCGGTCGGAAATCAACGCGCCGTTCGAGGCGCCGATCACCTGCACCGGATGCCGGGCCGACATGGCGCAGATGTCCAGGTATCGGCGGATAAACCCGGGGACAACCTCGGTGGCCGGGATTTCGGGGAACGCCTTGAGCTCCTGCTCTGTCAGCAACGGCATCGGCGAGACGTCGTCGGGCAGGCTTTCGCCCTTCTTGGTGTCATAGAGCCTGCCGGTCTCGGCCAGCACCAGCCCGTGGGCTAGTGCCTCCTCGATCACGTGCGGCGCCCAGATCACTCCGCCACCGGCGTCGTCGCCGCCGAGGATCGCCATGATCATCCCGTAATCGGTTCCGACATTCTCGAAGCCGCGGAAGATGCCGGTCGGGATGTTGAAGATATCGCCTTCCCCCAGCACGACCTCGCCGGCGTCCCCATGAAGGCCCCAGAAGAACCGCCAGCGGCCTTTGTGGACGTAGAACACCTCCGCGGTGCGATGCGCGTGCAGCGAGTTGCGGCACTTCGGCGGCTGGCCGGCGGCGCCGATGTTGAAGCCCGGCGTCTCGTTGATATGCACGTGCTGATCGGGACTCTCCGACACGCCGCCGCCGATGATGGTGAAGTTCTCCTTCCGGTCCGAGCCCGGCGTATGGGCGTCGATGAAGGCGGTCCTGCACGGTTTCAGATCGCCGTAGCGGACGATCCGGGTCTCCATTTCCTCCGGGGTCATCTCTCTCAACCGGTATGCATCAGGATCTGTTTCCAGATCGCGGTTTCGTCCAGCAGCACCCATTCGCGGCGCAGCCCGCGGGGGCCGAACTCGGCATGGCTGATGCCCATTACATAGACCCGCGCGCCGGTCGGCTCGCCGAAGGCGCCGACGCCGTCGTGCCTGCCCCAAAGGCTCCAGCGCAGCGCCGCCCGGGGCGGCATGGCCGGGTCGTCGCGCCCGATCACGTGGTGGATCTCGAACGTCGCCGACGGAAAGGCCGAGCGCAGCCCCATCCAGAACCGGTCGGCCGCGTCCCAGCCATGGCCGGTGACGCCGCCGGGCAGTTCCAGCTGCGCGGCACGGTCGTAGACCAGCGGGACGGCGGCCATGTCGGCCTGCATGACCCGGTTCAGGATATCGGCATAGCGCTGGCCGAATTCATTGTCGTTGCCGCGGCCGGTATATCCGCCCTCGACGTCGGTCTCCGGCGTCAGCGGCCGGACGCAGGATTCCGGCCCGCCTTCGGCCGCGATCCGGTCGGCGGCATATTGCCTGGGCTCCACCCCGAGCTGTCGCAGGATCGCGCCCTGGTCGCGGATCAGCCATTCGTCGTAGATCTGGTTATTCTTCGCCGCGCAATCGGCGATGATCCGGTACCGCAGCGATCTACCGGTCGCCTTGCCATAGATCCCGTCGCCCAGATGCGTGGCGGTGGAGAACAGACGGTGCGAGGACAGGAAGCCGCTCTCGTCGTCGCCGCTCCAGATCACGTCCTCGCCCAGCAACGTCCGGTCGGGGAACTCCGCCAGCGTCGCCATGGTCGCGGCGATGACGCCCTCGTTGCCGACCACGACGGACGCCGGGGAACGCACCGGCATCGTCTCGGCATAGTAGCGGCGCAGCGTGGCGATGCCGCGGTCCTCCCAGATCTCCTTTGTGATGCCGAGGATGAAGTCCGGCGGGTCTTCGTACTTGGGATCAAACCCCTTCATTCTCCGTACCCTTGCGGTCTGCGTGCCGAGCCGCGGACCATGAGGGGACCGGCGAACGCCACGCGGCGCGGCCGGGTGTCGCCATCCTCGATGCCGGCCAGCAGGGCATCGACCACGGCGTCGACCATGCGGTTGGTGGGCTGGCGCACCGTCGTCAGGTCGTAGCTCGGCCAGGCGGCCATCGGCACGTCGTCGTAGGCAACGACCGAGACATCGTCGGGAATTTTCAAGTCGAGCTCGTAGCGCATCACGTCCATCGCGGCGATCGCCATGTGGTCGTTGGCGACAAAGACCGCGTCGGGCCGGTCCGCCGCACCGAACATCCGCCGCGTGGCCGCCTTCGCCTTCTCGAAATCGTAGTTGCCGACCTCACGGGCGTACAGATCGCGGCCCGCCGCCGCGAGTCCGCCGCTAAACCCGGCCTCGCGGTCGCGCTGGGTCGAGGCGCCCTCCCAGCCGGCGATATAGCCGATGCGCTCATGGCCGCCGGCGATCAGGAACTCGGCGAGTTTCCGGCCGCCGGCCTGGTTGTCCGACGTCACGGCGGAAAAACTGCCCTCGTCCTGTGAGCGGTTGAACAGCACCACCGGCACGCCGGCCTCCGCACACCGGTACGTAAGATCGGACGACATGGCAACCGAGGCCATCACGATCCCGTCCACCTGATAGTCGAGGATCTCTTCCAGCACGTTCTCGAAATCCGTCGGCGTCTGCGCGGCCATGAACACCAGAACGTGGTAGCCGCGCGCCTGCAGCGCCCGGGACAGCTTCTCCAGCGCCACTGGATAATACTGGTTGTCGAGATAGCCGACCACGAGGCCGATGATCCGGCTGTACCCGGTGATCAGCGAGCGGGCGAGCACGTTTGGGCGGTAGCCCAGCTCCTGGGCCACCCGCATCACCTTCTCGCGCATCCGCGGCGACACCGAGGCGCCCGGCGTGAACGCCCGGCTCAC
>JAZFQW010000203.1:0-10220 GCA_036445335.1 Alphaproteobacteria bacterium
AATAGAGGATCGTGTCCCGGGTGCCGAAGAACGCCGACAGGCCGGCCTCCAGCGCCTTGTGGTCCTCCTGGGTGCCGCAGATGAAGCGGACCGACGACATGCCGTAGCCGTAGCGGTCCAGCGCCGCCTTCGCCGCCGCCACCAGCGCCGGGTGGTCGGCCAGGCCGAGATAGTTGTTGGCGCAGAAGTTCAGCACTTCGCGCGGCGCCGCCCCGTCGGCCGCACCACCGACCGTGATCGCCGCGCGCTGGGGCGAGGCGATCACCCGCTCCTCCTTGAACAGCCCGGCCGCGCGCAGCGCCTCGGTCTCGTCCCGCAAATGATCGAGAAATAGCGTGCTCATGGACGCTCCCTCGCGATTGTCGGCCGCCGGCCCGGGCGCCGAACGAGCCGCGGGCGCCAAGAATAATGATTCGCCGCCGGCAACGCCCGACCAATTTCGCGGCGGGACACAGACTCTGGCCGCCTATCTGCCGCGTTCGGTCCAGTGCATCACCGCGACCGATGCCACGCCGAGGATCGCGAAGCCGCCGACCAGGGGCAGGACGGTGCCGTCGTAGCCGAGGCCGATCAGCGTTCCCAGCGGCAGCGAGATGAACGTCGTGAGCGATCCGACGACCGACGCGCCCACGCCGGCGATGTGCCCCAGCGGCTCCATCGCCAAGGCATTGAAGTTGCCGAACAGGATGCCGATGCAGAAGAACGCGGCCGCGAAATACGCCATCAGCGCCCAGAGCGGCGGATCGCCCGCCGCCGCGTAGGCGATCGCGAAGAAGCCGAGCGACAGTCCGCTCAAGCCCGACAGCGCCCGGCGCGACAGCGGCCGCATGCCGAAGCGCATCACCAGCCGGGAATTGAGATACGATGCCGCGCCGAACGCCACCGCCAGCGCGGCGAAGTACACCGGAAACAGCCGTCCCAGTCCATACTGCCCCTGGAAGATCTGCGGCGACGAGGTCAGGTAGCCGATGAAGGCGCCGAAGATCAGCCCGGCCGCGACGGTGTAGCCGATGGCGATGCGGTTGACGCAGACTTCGCGGACCGCCCGCGCGATCGGCCCCGGCGAGAACGGCACGCGGCGGCCGCGCGCCAGGGTCTCCGGCTGCCGGACGCCGAACCAGACGAGGGCGATCACCGCCAGCCCCAGCAGGACGCCGAAGATCGCCCGCCAGCTCGCGATCAACAGGATGCCTTGCCCGATAGCGGGCGCGAGCACGGGCACCATGATGAAGACCGCCATCACCAGCGACATGATCCGCGCCATGGCGCGGCCCTCGTACCGATCGCGTACCAGCGCGATGGTCACGATCCGCGGCCCGGCGACGCCGATGCCCTGCAGGAACCGTCCGGCCAGCATGACCGGGAAACTGGTCGCGACGGTGGACATCAGGCAGCCGACGATGAACAGGGCGATACCGGCATAGATCGCCGGCTTGCGGCCGGTGGCGTCGGACAGCGGGCCATAGACCAGCTGGCCGACCGCCAGGCCGAGGAACAGCGCGGAGATGACCAGCTGGGGGTCGTTGCCGCGGCCGGCGCCGAGATCGACGCCGATCTCCGCCAACGCCGGGAGCATGGCGTCGATCGACAGGGCGACGAGCGAGATCATCAGCGCCATCAGCGCGACGAACTCGCCGATCGGCAGGTCGAGCCTGTCGCGTTCCGCCGCCAAGATCTGATACCCCCCGTTCACGGCATAGTCGACGGCGAACGTCGGCGCGGCGAGTCGCGCCCGCCGGCCGTGTCCGCATCCGGCAGCTGGCCGATGGTGGCGGCCCGGCCGCCGACCCATGACTGGAGGCGAACAGGTGCGGCGTGGGCCTGGAACCCGCCATCAACGGAAGATGGCGGGTCGTGGTATGGATCACTTAACCCGTTTCTCTCACACTGGCCCATCCCCCGTCGAGTCCGGCCCCGGCGCGCCGCCATGATCGAGATTACCGACCGCATCGCCATCGACCCGCGCGAGATCGAGGAAAACTTCGTCCGCGCGTCGGGCCCGGGCGGACAGAACGTCAACAAGGTGTCGACCGCCGTGCAGCTGCGCTTCGATGTGCGTCATTCGCCGTCGCTGCCGGACGACGTTCGCGCCCGCGCCGAACGGCTTGCCGGCAAGCGGCTGACCAAGGACGGCGTCATCGTCATCACCGCCGCGCGCTTCCGCACCCAGGAGCAGAACCGCGACGACGCGCTGGCCCGGCTCACCGCGCTGCTGAAAAAGGCGGCCCGGCGCCCCACACCGCGCCGACCGACCCGCCCGACCCTGGCGTCGAAGCGACGCCGACTGGCGGGGAAGACCCGGCGCGGCGCGCTCAAGAAGCTGCGCGGCAATAGACCGGGCGAGGAATGAGGCGGTACTGCAAGGGCAAGGCTCGTCTGACCGTTGCGAGATCTGCCGGCAACTACCGGCGCAGGACCGTCGCCTAAAGCGACCGTGCGCGTGTGCGGGCTAGGTTAATCTGCCGTTGTTCCAACTGATCGGCGGTCACGACACGGGGATGGCGGCGATCGAACATGAGGTTACTGGGCGATGTCGGTTCGTGGCCCGGTCCGAGCAGCACATGGCCAAGTTCGTGAGCCAGGATGCGGCCTTGGTAGCCCTGTATCGCGCCGATCGCCTTCGCACCGGCCACGACGGCGATACGGCCTCCGCCCCAACCACCCTCGTTGGACGGCAAATCGAAAACAAACGCCGCGGCGATGCCCCTACTCGGTGTCAGATTGTTGACAAAAGCCGCCCACATGCCGTGTTCGTCAGCCGGCACGATCAGCGAGCGCTGCGTGATCGCGACAGGAGCGAACTCGATGGCCGCATTCGCCCATACAGCGTTGGCGCCTGTGAAGGCCGTGTTGATTTCATGCGATGTCCAGAAAGATGGCATGGCGAGGCCGTTCGCGAGCGCCTGCACCTGCTGCCCGGCAGGGCGCCGCTGCTGAGCCCCACCGCCGGAACGCTGCGGGAACAGGGAAAGGATGTATGCCTGTACCGGAATCCGGATCGTGTTCATGCCGGTTCCCTTGACGTCGGCGAGCGCTGATTTCCCACGTGTCGATGTTTCGTGGCCCCAGTGTTTCAGCCCCGCTCTTAACCGGATGTTCCTGTGTGGGATCCTTCCATATTGTTGATAGTGACTCGATTTCTGCTCGACTTGCATTCTGATCGGATGGCGCGCGTCACGCCGTCGGAGCGTAGTGGAACCCGGTCGGGCCCGGGTCGTCGGCGGGGACGGCGGCGACGTCCCTGACGGCGGCGGACTCGGGGCCACGCCAGCACGCGGCCACCATCGTGCCGACCGCGTCGGCCGGACCGGCGATCAGCGCCTCGACCGCGCCGTCGCGGCGGTTGCGCACCCAGCCATCGAGGCCGCGCGCCGCCGCCGCGTCGACCGTCCAGGCGCGAAAGAACACGCCTTGGACGCGGCCGGTGATGGTCAGACGCACGCTCCTGCGCTCGGCCGTCACGGTGGCATACCCGTCATTGGCACAGTCACGAAATCCGACGCGCTGGGTGGTCACTCCTCGGCTCCGAACGCCCGTTCATTCGAACTCGAGGATCTTCTGGTCGACCGCCAGGCTGTCGCCGGCGGCGGCGTGCAGGGCGGCGACGGTGCCGTCGCGCTCGGCGCGCAGGATGTTCTCCATCTTCATCGCCTCGACCACCGCCAGGGTGTCGCCGGCCGACACCGTCTGGCCGTCGTCGACCGCCAGCGACACCAGCAGCCCCGGCATCGGCGACAGCAGGAACTTCGACCTGTCGGGCGCCGGCTTGTCCGGCATCAGCACGGCCAATTCGGCGGCGCGCGGCGTCAGGACCCGGGCGACCATGTCGGCGCCGCCGTGCGACAGACGGTAGCCGGTGCCGGTCGGTCCGACCTGCACCACCATGCGGTCGCCGTCGACCTGGCCGTCGAACCACCGGTCGCCGATCCGCCAGTCGCCCAGCACGGCGTGGGGCTCGCCGTCGATTCTGATCTCGAAACCGCCCGGCATCGGCTGCACGGCCACCGGATGGTTGACGCCATCCAGCCTGACCACCCGGTCGGCCAGGTCGCGCCGGCGCGGCGTCCGGCCGGCGATGCGGCGATCGCGCTCCTCGATCCGACGGTGCAGCGCGGCGGCAACCGCGATCAGCCGACGGCGGGTCCGCGGGTCGGGCGTCCGGCCGCTGAACCCGTCGGCGAACTCCTCGGCGATGAAGTCGGTCGACAGCCGCCCCTCGGCGAACCGCGGATGGTTCATCAGCGCCGCCAGGAAGCCGATATTGTGCTGCACGCCGCCGATCTCGAAGCTGTCCAGGGCGTGGCGCATCTCGGCGATGGCGCCGGCGCGGTCCTGGCCGTGGGTGATCACCTTGGCGATCATCGGGTCGTAGTACATGCTGATCTCGCCGCCCTCGTGGACGCCGGTATCGACCCGCACCCGCGCGGTCTCCGGCGGCGGGCGATAGCGCACCAGCCGGCCGGTCGACGGCAGGAAGCCCCGCACCGGGTCCTCGGCATAGACCCGCGCCTCGATCGACCAGCCGTCGCGCCGCACGTCGTCCTGGGTGATCGGCAGCCGCTCGCCGGCGGCGACGCGGATCATCAGCTCCACCAGATCGAGCCCGGTCACCGCCTCGGTCACCGGGTGCTCGACCTGCAATCTCGTATTCATCTCAAGGAAATAAAAGTTCTTGTTGGCATCGACGATGAATTCCACCGTCCCGGCGGAGCGGTAGTCGACCGCGCGCGCCAAGGCGACCGCCTGCTCGCCCATGGCGCGCCGCATCGCCGCGTCCAGCAGCGGCGACGGCGACTCCTCGATCACCTTCTGGTGGCGCCGCTGGATCGAGCATTCGCGCTCGCCCAGATGGACCACGCCGCCCTGCCCGTCGGCCAGCACCTGGATCTCGATGTGGCGCGGCCGCTCGATGAACTTCTCCACGAACACGCGATCGTCGCCGAAGCTGCCGCGTGCCTCGTTGCGCGCCGACTGGAAGCCCTCGCGCGCCTCGGCGGCGGTACGGGCGATGCGCATGCCCTTGCCGCCGCCGCCCGCCGACGCCTTTAGCATCACCGGATAGCCGATCTGCCTGGCGGCCTTGGCCGCCTCGCCGGCGTCGGCGAGCGCCGCCAGGTGCCCGGGCACCGTGTCGACGCCGGTCGCCCGGGCCAGTTTCTTCGACTCGATCTTGTCGCCCATCGCGGCGATGGCCATCGGCTCGGGGCCGATGAAGGCGATGCCGGCGGTCGCCAGCGCGGTGCAGAAGTCCGGGTTCTCCGACAGGAAGCCATAGCCCGGATGGACCGCCTGGGCGCCGGTGGCGCGGCACGCCTCGACGATGCGCTCGATCACCAGATAGGACTCCACCGCCGGCGCCGGGCCGATCGCCACCGCCTGGTCGGCCAGCCGCGTGTGCAGCGCGTCGGCGTCGGCGTCGGAATGCACCGCGACGGTGGCGATGCCCATGCGCCGGGCGGTCTTGATCACCCGGCAGGCGATCTCACCCCGGTTGGCGATGAGGATCTTGTCGAACATGCGCGTCGGTGTCCGGTCGTCCCGGCCGCCCCGATCCGGCCGGACCACAGGGCCGCGATTGGGGCACAATCCGCGCGGGCACGGCAACAGAAATTCGTCGGATGGCCCGCGCCCCCGCTGTCGGCGCGGGCGGCACGCCGGCGCCCTGTCGGAGCAGATGGAAGTGCGGTTCGGCCCCGACGGCACCCTGAGGGTCGGATAACACGGCGGCCCAGTTCGCCGCGGTCTTCACCACGAAGACACCAAGCCACGAAGGACTCCAAGATCGCCTTGGTGTTTTTGGGTCTTCGTGGTGAATGTTTTGCCTCGATTGGATCTCATAAGATATTGAAACTACTACGCTATAGGTCGAGCGACGGCTCCTCTGCGGCGCCCTCCCTCACCGCGAGGTGGCACACGGTCGCGCCGGTCCGCTCATTCGGCGTTCGGGCGGCCGAACAGCTCCATCATCCAGGCGGCGTGGACCGCCAGCGGGGCGCCCCAGCCGACCAGCGCCAGCAGGAACCACGGGTTTTCCGGCGTGGTCAGCATGTTGACTGGTACCAGCACGATCATCACCGCGAAATAGCCGATCAGGTGGTTGAGGAAACCCCGTCGCCTGCGGCGGCGGACCGCCCGCAATTCGTCGGACGGCGGTCCCGCCATCGTTAGCAGCCTGTCCGAGTAATGCTTATGGGCAGCATCGACCAGGGAGGCGCGGGTGTCAGGAGCGGGCGCGTCGGCGATGCCGGGCGCATCGTCAAGCGTCCGCGACGCCGCACGCGCGCCTCCCTGGTCGACCCGCAGGGCCGCGGTTTCAAGGGCTTGGGACGTCGTCTGGCGCCGCTCGCGATGCGTCCAGCATCGCCACGCGACGCCATCCTAGCCCAGGCCCTTGATAACGCGGTGCGGACCATAAGCATTACTCGGACAGGCTCCTACCCCTTGATCGCGCCCATCGAGATGCCGCGCACCAGGAACCGCTGCGCCATCGCCACGGTGAAGAACACCGGCAGCGTGCCAAGGATCGACATGGCGCCGATCTTCGCCCAGAAGGTCTGCTGCTGGCCGAAAAAGTGGGTGACCTGGACCGGGAAGGTGAGCACGTCGGTCCGCGTCAACACCAGCGCGAAGATGAACTCGTTCCAGGCGAAGATGAAGGTGAACACGGTGGTCGCGAACAGCCCGGTGCGGACCATCGGGAACACCACCTTCAGCAGCGTCTGCCACCGCGTCAGACCGTCGACCAGCGCGCTCTCCTCGAGTTCCAGCGGCACGTCCTCGATATAGCCGCGCATCATCCAGATCACGTACGGCAGGTTGAACGCGGTGTAGAGCGCGATCAGCCCGATATAGGTGTCGACCCAGCCGATGATCGCGAACAACAGGAACACCGGGAAGACGATGGCGATCGGCGGGATCATCCGTTGCGAGATGATCCAGATCGCCAGATTGTCGCCGCCGGTGCGGAAGCGGGCCAGGCTGTACGCCGCGATCGTGCCCAGGAACATGGCGATGACGGTGCTGACGCCGGCGGTGACCAGGCTGTTCCACACCGCGTCGACGTCGCCGTCCCTGACCAGCACCCAGAACGTCTCGAAATTGATGTCCGACGGATACCATACCGGCGGCGAGGCGAAGACCTCCTCGGGCGTCTTGAACGCGGTGGCGAACAGCCAGTAGACCGGGAACAGGAACAGCAGGGTGACCACCAGCGCCGCGGCCAGCCGCGCCCAGATCCGCCCCGCGCCGCGCTCGCGCCACCACGGCCTGGCCTTCCAGGGCGGGCTCATCGGGCGATCTCCAGCCGCTTCAGCATCGCCATGACGATCAGCGACAGCAGCACGATCACGACGAACGCCAGCGCCGCGGTGAAGCTGACGTCGAACCGTTCGAAGCCGCGGATATAGGCATAGACCGAGACCGTCTCGGTCATCGTGCCGGGGCCGCCGCGGGTCAATGCCCAGACAATATCGAACAGCCGCACGAGATCGAGGCCGCGGATCGTCAGCGCGACGATCACCACCGGCTTGATCGCCGGCAGGATGACCTTTGACAGCGTCTGCCAGTACGACGCGCCGTCCAGTTCCGCCGCCTCGAGCTGCGACCGGTCGACGTTGGCCAGCGCCGCCAGCAGGATGAGGAACATGAACGGCGTCCACTGCCAGATCTCGCAGACCAGGATCGCGGAATAGACCACCACGGGATTGTCGTTGATCGTCCACAGGATGTTGACCGGACCGCCGGCGATCCAGCCCAGCACCTGGTTGATCGGGCCGAAGATGTTGTCGAACATTAGTCGCCACATCGCCCCCGCGACGATCGGCGAGATCACCGCCGGCAGCAGCAGCAGCGCGATGAAGACCTGGCGGCCCGGCAGCCGGTCCAACATCAGCTTGGCCAGCAGGAACCCCAGCACCAGCTCCAGCGGCAGGGCGATGGCGGTGAAGATGCCGGTGTGCAGCAGCGATTCCCAGAACCGGTCGTCGCCGACCAGCCGGCCATAGTTCAGCAGGCCGTGAAACGAGGTGTCTTCGACCCGCCGGTTGATCTTCTGGAAGCTGACGATCGCCGAATAGACCAGCGGGAACAGGCCGATCAACAGCAGCACCAGAATCGCCGGCCACACGATCAGATAGCGGAAATAGCGGTCCGCCAGCACGCCGACCGGCGACGGCTCGGCAAGCCTTGCGGCCGCCCCGGTATGCGCGGAAATCCGGCTCATGACTGGCGTCGGGATGGCGCCGAGGGCGCGCTCACCGCCCCCGGCCCCTTGGTCCCTAGTTCGGATAGGCGTTCGGCTTCGATGCCCAGATCGCGTACGCGTCGCGCTGGTCGTCGACGCCGATTTCGTCGGTTATCTCATTCCACTCCTCCGCCGACTGATCAAGCGCCGACCGCACGTCGCCGCCGGCCAGCGAGGTGGTGATCGCCCTGGTCAACGACTCCTCGTAGGAGAACGTGTCGATGATCGACAGGTCCAGCAGACCGGTCTCGCTGCCGACCTTCAGGGCGTCCAGGTATTCGCCCGCCGCCGGCCACAGCGCGCGGTACTCTTCGCTCTCGAAGTGCGAGGTACGGAACGGATCGCGCAGCGCGAACGGCAGCATGACCCGCTGCAGGCTGATCTCCTTGCTGTTCATCCACTGCGCGAACAGGTACGCGGCCTCCTTGTTGTCGCTGTTGGCGGCGACCGACAGCGCGAACCCGGCGGCGAGCTGGGGGCGCGCGCCCGGCGTCGAGGCATAGCCGACCTTGCCGGCGACCGTCGACTCCGGCAGCCACGACAGGGCCTCGGTATCGGTGCCGTAGCCGGCCGACCAGCGCCCCGGCGGCGGCCACCAGATCATCATCGCCAGGTCGCCGGCGAGCCACGAGTTCAGCACCTCGATCGGGCCCCAGGCGGCGGCGCCGGGCGGCATGTTGTCGAGCTGCGCGACCATGTCGGAGAGCACGTCGACGCCGATGTCGCCGTTGATCGTGGCGTCCATGGAGTCCGCGTCGAAGAACTGGCCACCGGCAAGCCGGAACCGTTCCTCGAACAGGTAATGGATCAGACCGGGAGAATGGATCAGCGCCGACCCATATCCGCCCTCCCCCATCCGCTCGGTGAAGAATTCCGAGATGTCGGCGAACTGCGCCCAGGTGTCGGGCGGCGCCAGGTCGTATCCATGGCGGTCCTTGAATTCGGCCTGATTGTCGGCGTCACCGAACAGGTCTGTCCGGTAATACAGCAGGAACACGTCGCCATCGTCGGGCAAGCCGTAGATCTGCCCGTCAAACGTCATCTGGTTGTCGCGGTAGGTCGGCGCGATGTCCTGCAGCTCGTCGCGGTAGCCGTAGCGGTCGACATAGGCGTCGAGCGGCTCCAGCACCCCGGCGTAGACCAGGTCGGGCATCCAAGCCGGCACGACGTTCAGCAGGTCGTAGGCGCCGGTGCCGGCGCGATGCTCGGCCAGCGTCTTGGTGAACAGCTCGGTGATCGGCATCTCGACGACCTTGACCTCGATGCCGGTCAGCTCCTCCCATTTCGGCCCGGAGAAGTTGAGCGGGTCCAGCGACTGCAGCCCGGCCTCCCAGGTGATGGTCAGCGTGGTGCCGGCATACTGCTGGGCCGCCTCGACCGCGCGGTCGGCGGCGGACTGGGCGAGCGCGTCGCCGGTCCCTGCCCAGCCGATGGCGGCCAGCGCCACCAGGGGCGTCGTTATTCGTCCTAGCGCCATGGTTTCCTCCCTTGTTGTCGGCGGCCGGTGGCGTGTCCGGCGCCGGATTTCGGGCCGCCGGCGTCTATGCCCGGTGGCCGAATGCGTCCTTGTATCGCTCCAGCTTGGCCAGCCACGCCGGGTCCTCGGCAACGGCGCGGTTGACGATGCCGACCGGCGGCCGGCCGACCATGATGTCCAGTACCGCCTTGACGTCGGCGGCGCCGATGCCGCCGAAGCACTGGTCGGTCCAGCACAGCGCGTGCGGCGTCACGATGACGTTGTCCAGCGCCATCAGCGGATCGTCCGCGGCCGACGGCTCGGTGGCGAACACGTCCAGCCCGGCTCCGGCGATGCGTCCGGCCTGCAGCGCCTCGGTCAGCGCCGGCTGGTCAACGACCGGCCCGCGCGACGTGTTGATCAGGTAGGCCGTCGGCTTCATCAGGGCGAGGCGCTGGGCGTTGACGATGTGCCGCGTCTCTTCGTTCAGCGGGCAGCTGACGCTCAGCACTTCGGCCTCGG
>JAZFQW010000204.1:0-8027 GCA_036445335.1 Alphaproteobacteria bacterium
AGGCGTCAGGACACGCCCCGCCGTCCGAGGACATCGGACTGCTCTGGAGGAGAAATGCCATGTACCAGACCTCTGAAGTCACGACCGTCCAGCCCGGTCAGATCGCCGATTACGGACGCCGGATCGACGCGCTCGCGCCGCACCTGGTGCGCTACGCGATGGTGGTCGTCATCCTGTGGTTCGGCGCCTTGAAGTTCACCACATACGAGGCCGAGGCGATCCAGGGCCTGGTGTCCAACTCGCCGTTCGTGGGCTGGCTGAACGCGGTGTTCAGCGTCGCCGCCGTCTCATACCTGATAGGCACGGTCGAGATCGCCGCTGCCCTGCTGATCGCCGCGCGCGCGTTCTCGGCGCGGCTCGGCGCCGTGGGCGGACTTCTGGCCGTGGGCGCCTTCGTGACCACGTCGAGCTTCCTGTTCTCGACGCCGGGAGTCAGCGAGATGAGCGCCGGCGGGTTCCCCGTCCTCTCGGTCCTGCCTGGCCAGTTTCTGCTGAAGGATCTGGTGCTGCTCGCGGTGTCGGTCTGGCTGCTGGGCGAAGCGCTCAAGCACTGGAACGACTGACCAGCGCGCCCCGCGTCGATCGAAGCCCGGCTCCCGACGCGACCGATCGAAGCGCCCCACCGGCCGCCCGCGGCCGTGGGGCGCTCGCAGTGCCCGATACGCCGCCGGGCCACCCGGCCGCCGGCGGGGGATCCGGGCCGGACCGGTCGCTCACCCCTCCGACAGCGCCTTGGCCAGGAACGGCAGGCTTTCGTCCATGCGGTAGTCGACACCGGAATGGTCGTCGGGGAACTCCTCGTAGCGGTGCGGCACGGCCAGGCGGTCGAGCGAGCGGTGCAGGCGGCGGGCGCCATAGACCAGGTTGTACTGGTCGGTGATACCGCATTCGATATAGAGCGCCTTCAAGTTACGCAGGTTGTCGGCGTGAGCGTCGACGATGCGCGCCGGGTCCCAGGCCAGCCAGGCGTCCCAGCGCTCGGCGATCGGCTCGCAGGTGTCCGGGTCGACCGGCAGCCGGATGCCGAGGAACCGCGACGGGTCGGGGTCGTAGGTCGCCGCCATCGCCAGCAGCATCAGCACGTGGATGTCCTTGTCCTCGGGCTTGTTGGACTGCTCGAACGCGGTGATGAAGGATTCGATCGAGCCGTCCTTCTTGGCCAGCGTGCGCAGGGTGGCCGGAAATTCGGGCAGGTAGCACAGCTCGAATCCCATGTCGCCGGAATGACATGCCGCCGCGGCCCAGACGTCGGCGCGGCGCATGGCGTGGATGATCGCGCCGTAGCCACCCGAGCTCTTGCCGAAGACGCCGCGCTTGCCGGTGCCGCCGCAGCCGAACCGCCGCTCGACCAGCGGCACCACCTCGTCGATCAGCACGTCCTCCCACGGACCCATGGCGGCGCTGTTGATGTACTGGTTGCCGCCCAGCCGGGTGAAGCAGTCGGGGAACGCGACAACCACCGGTGGCATGGCGCCGGCGGCGATCAGCCGGTCGACCCGCTCCGGCACGTTCTCGCCGAAATTCTTCCAGTTGGTGTGGGCGGGGCCGCCGGCGGTGAAGCCGACCAGGTCGACAAGCAGCGGCAGGCCGGCGCCGTCGTGACCCGCCGGGACATGGACGTGGACGTCGCGCTCGGCCGGGTCGCCCAGCAGGTTGCCGCGCAGCAGGCGGCTGTCGAGGGTCAGGCGGTGCAACGTACCGCGCGGCGCGGTCCGGTCTTTCAGCATGGGGCGTCCTCGGCTTCCGGATAGGGATCGCCGGCCGACATAGCACACCGCGGCCAGGGTGAGAAATGCGGGCTAATCACGCGTACAGCCAGTAGAACAGGCCGGCGGCCAGCAGGATGCGGTAGACGACGAACGGCGCGAAACTGGCGCGGCGCAGCCAGCGCATCATCGCCGCGATGGCCACCAGGGCGGCGGCGAACGACAGCGCAGCCGCCCACAACGCGTCGAGGCCCAGCGCCAGATCGCGCGCGCGGTAAAGGTCCCAGCCGGCCAACGCGCCGGCGCCGAGTATCGCAGGTATCGACAGCAACAGCGACAGCCGCGCGGCCTCCTCGCGCTCCAGCCCCAGCAGACGGCCGGCGGTCATGGTGATGCCCGACCTGCTGGTGCCGGGGATCAGCGCTACGGCCTGCGCCAGTCCGACCAGCAGGGCGTCGAGATAGGTCACGTGCTCGACCCGGCGCACCGCCATCGAGTAGCGGTCGGCGGCGCCGAGCGCGAGGCCGAACACCAGGGTCGTCCAGGCGATCACCTCGACGCTGCGCACGACGTCGGTGCCCACTGCATGCAGCGCGGCGCCGGCGGCGAAGATCGGCAGTGAGGCGACCAGCACCTGCAACGCCAGCCGCGACCCCGGCCCCGATCGGCCGGTCGCCAGCCGCGCGAAGCCGTACAGCATGGCCGCCAGGTCGCCGCGGAAATAAACCGATACCGCCACCAGGGTGCCGACATGGGTGGCGACGTCGATCACCAGGCCCTGGTCGGGCCAGCCGGTCAGCGCCGGCACCAGCACGAGATGGGCGCTGGAGCTGATAGGCAGGAATTCCGTGATCCCCTGAACGAGGGCCAGCACGACGATATGGAGCAGAGGCACGGCGTGGTACGCCAACAGGTTCGCGGGCGCAGCGCTTATATCACCGGCTCTCTCCCTGCACCACCACCCCATTCGACATCAATTCGTACCAATATGGTACTACTTATCGGACAGAATGGCCCGGAAATTGGCCGAACGCGATCGCCGCCGGCCTGCTTTTGCAAATTAAGGTCAGAAGATATGACGCAACTTTAAATTTTTGCTCGCGCCAAGCCAAGGAATATCCTAAAACTATAGTATCCCGCGCCCGAACGGCGCGGGCGTGCGCACGACCGCCCGAACTCCACCAGACGGGCACGGCGGTCGGGCCGGGGGAAGCCCGAAGGATCGCCGCCATGCCGCAGCGGATGCTGAAATTCACCAGCACCGGCCTCCAGATGCCTGACAAACGCGCCGGCGAAAAGCGGCGGCACGACTGGCTGGAGGTGTATGGCGAATACGTCAAGGACAAGGCGGAGGAACAGGCGGCGCGCTGCTCGCAATGCGGCATTCCGTTCTGCCAGGTCCACTGCCCGCTGCACAACAACATCCCCGACTGGCTGAAGCTGACCGCCGAGGATCGACTTGAGGAGGCCTACGAGGTCTGCCAGGCGACCAACAACATGCCGGAGATCTGTGGGCGTATCTGCCCGCAGGACCGCCTGTGCGAAGGCAACTGCGTGATCGAGCGGGCCGGCCACGGCACCGTCACCATCGGTTCGGTCGAGAAATACATCACCGACACCGCCTGGGAAATGGGCTGGGTCAAGCCGCCACGGCCGCGGCGCGAACGGCCGCAATCGGTCGGCATCATCGGCGGCGGGCCGGCCGGACTGGCGGCGGCTGAGGAGTTGCGCCGGAAGGGCTACCAGATCCACGTCTACGACCGCTACGACCGCATGGGCGGCCTGCTGATTTACGGCATCCCCAACTTCAAGCTGGAGAAGTCGGTCGTCGAGCGGCGCACCCGGCTGCTGGCCGACGGCGGCATCGCCTACCATCGCGACTTCGAGGTCGGCCGCGACGCCGACCTGATGGAGTTGCGCGCGCGCCACGACGTGGTGCTGATCGCATCCGGCGTCTACAAGTCGCGCGACCTCAGGGCGCCGGGCGTCGGGCTGGGCCGTATCGTGGCGGCGATGGACTTTCTGACGGCGTCCAACCGCAAGGGCCTGGGCGACGCGGTCGCCGACTTCGACAGCGGGCTGCTGAACGCCGACGGCAAGCGGGTGGTGGTGATCGGCGGCGGCGACACCGCGATGGACTGCGTCCGCACCGCGGTGCGCCACGGCGCCGCCTCGGTGAAATGCCTGTATCGCCGTAACCGCGCCAACATGCCGGGCTCGCTGCGCGAGGTGGCCAACGCCGAAGAGGAAGGCGTCGAGTTCGTCTGGCAGACCACACCGGAAGGGTTCGTCGGCGCCGCCGGTGTGGTCACCGGGGTCAGGGCGCTGAGCGTCCATCTCGGCGTGCCCGACGCCACCGGCCGGCAGACCCCGAAGATCATCGACGGGTCGGGCCATACCCTGGAGGCCGATCTGGTGATCACGGCGCTCGGCTTCGACCCGGAGGACCTGCCGGCGCTGTTCGGCTGCCCCGAGCTCAAGGTCTCGCGCTGGGGCACGGTTTCGATCGACTTCAAGACCATGATGACCAACATCGACGGCGTCTTCGCGGCCGGCGACATCGTGCGCGGCGCCTCGCTGGTGGTCTGGGCGATCCGCGACGGCCGCGACGCCGCCGCGGCGATGCATCAGTATCTGACCGACAAGGCCGAGGCCGGCGAGGTGTCGGCGGTGGCGGCGGAATGACATCCGCCGCCGGATGAACTCGGCAATGCCGCCGGCCCGCGGAGCGGTGGACCGGCACGGGAGCGACGCGATGGCAGACACCTCACGCAATTGGGGCCAGCGTTTCGTCGACACCTACCGGGCCGACGTCGAGCGCCTGGTGGCGGCGCACGCCTACGACCCGGCCGACGAGCACGATGCCTGCGGCGTCGGCCTCGTCGCGTCGATCGACGGCACGCCGCGCCGCGACGTCGTGGTGGCCGGCATCGATGCGCTAAAGGCAGTATGGCACCGCGGCGCGGTCGACGCCGACGGCAAGACCGGCGACGGCGCCGGTATCCACGTGCAGATCCCGCAGGAGTTCTTCCGCGAGCACGTCGCCCGCACCGGGCACGAGCCGATGGCCGGGCTGATCGCGCTGGGCATGGCCTTCCTGCCGCGCACCGATTTCGAGGCGCAGGAGCGCTGCCGCTGCATCGTCGAGGGCGAGATCCTCAATTTCGGCTACTACATCTATGGCTGGCGCCAGGTGCCGATCAACGTCGACATCATCGGCGAGAAGGCCAACGCCGCCCGGCCCGAGATCGAGCAGATCATGATCGCCAACACCCTGGGCGTGCCGGAGGAGCGGTTCGAACGCGATCTCTACGTGATCCGCCGGCGCATCGAGCGGCACGTCAAGGACGCCAGCATCAACGACTTCTACATCTGCTCGTTGTCGTGCCGGTCGGTGATCTACAAGGGCATGTTCCTCGCCGAGCAGCTGTCGGCGTTCTATCCCGACCTGCTGGACGAGCGGTTCGTGTCCAACTTCGCGATCTACCACCAGCGCTATTCGACCAACACCTTCCCGACCTGGCGGCTGGCCCAGCCGTTCCGCACACTGGCCCACAACGGCGAGATCAACACGTTGAAGGGCAACATCAACTGGATGCGGGCGCACGAGACGCGCATGGCGGCGGATGCGTTCGGCGACGACATCGACGACATCCTGCCGGTGATCCAGGACGGCAGCTCCGACAGCGCCGCGCTGGACGCGGTCTTCGAGGTGCTGTGCCATGGCGGCCGGTCGGCGCCGATGGTCAAGGCGTTGATGATCCCCGACGCGCTGTCGGACAGCCCCATCATGCCGGAACGCCACCGCGCGCTGATCAGCTATTGCAGCGCTGTGATGGAGCCGTGGGACGGGCCGGCGGCGATCGCCGCCGCCAGCGGCCGCTGGGTGATCGGCGGGATGGACCGCAATGGGCTCCGGCCGATGCGCTACACCGTCACCGGCGACGGCCTGATAATCGTCGGCTCCGAGACCGGCATGGTGCGGATCGACGAATCGCGGGTGAAGGAGAAGGGGCGGCTGGGACCGGGCCAGATGGTCGCCATCGACCTGGCCGCCGGCAAGCTGTACCACGACCGCGAGATCAAGGACCTGCTGGCCGGCCAACGGCCGTTCGGCGACTGGGTCGATCGCATCAAGGTGCTGGACAAGCTGATCCACAGCGTCGACGGCGAACCGGTGCTGTTCGACCGGGACGAGCTGCGGCGCCGGCAGGTCGGCGCCGGCATCACCATGGAGGATCTCGAGCTGATCCTCCACCCGATGGTCGAGGACGCCAAGGAGGCGGTCGGCTCGATGGGCGACGATACGCCGATCGCCGTGCTGTCGGACAACTATCGCGGCCTGCACCACTTCTTCCGGCAGAACTTCAGCCAGGTCACCAACCCGCCGATCGACAGCCTGCGCGAGCGGCGGGTGATGAGCCTGCGCACCCGCCTGGGCAATCTCGGCAACATCCTCGACGAGGACGAATCCCAGTGCGACCTGCTGCAGCTCGAGACGCCGGTGCTGTCGACCGCCGAATACCAGGCCATGCTGTCGTACATGGGCGACACCGCGGCGACGATCGACTGCACGCTGGAGACCGCGTCGCCGGCGGCGGGCGACACCGCCCTGCGCGACGCGCTGCGGCGGGTCTGCCGCGAGGCCGAGGATGCCGTGCGCGGCGGCGCCAACCACATCATCCTCACCGACGAGCATGTCGGTCCCGACCGCTCGCCGATGCCGATGATCCTCGCCACCGGCGCGGTGCACACCCACCTGGTCAAGCAGTCGCTGCGCACCTTCACGTCGTTGAACGTGCGCTCGATGGAATGCCTCGACGTGCACTATTTCGCCGTCCTGATCGGCGTCGGGGCGACCACGGTGAACGCCTACCTGGCGCAGGAGGCGATCGCCGACCGCCATCGCCGCGGCCTGTTCGGCCCCTTGTCGCTGACGGACTGCGTCGCCCGCTACAAGAAGGCGGTGGGCGACGGGCTGCTGAAGATCATGTCCAAGATGGGGATCTCGATCATCAGCTCGTACCGCGGCGGCTGCAACTTCGAGGCGGTCGGCCTGTCGCGCTCGATGGTCGCGGAATATTTCCCTGGCATGTCCAGCCGGATCTCCGGCATCGGACTGGCCGGAATCCAGAAGAAGCTGCTGGAGCGGCACGCCTTCGCGTTCGACGACGACGTGATCGCGCTGCCGATCGGCGGCTTCTACCGCTACCGCCGCGGCGGCGAGCGGCACGCCTACGAAGGCGCGCTGATCCACATGCTGCAGCACGCGGTCGACAGCGACAGCTATTCGACCTTCAAGAAATACTCCGAGGCGGTGCACCGCCAGGCGCCGACCAACCTCCGCGACCTGCTGGACTTCCGCTCGACCAAACCGCCGGTGTCGGCAGACGAGGTCGAATCGATCACCGAGATCCGCAAGCGCTTCGTCACCCCGGGTATGTCGCTGGGCGCCCTGGGCCGCGAGGCGCACGGCACGCTGAACGTGGCGATGAACCGGATCGGCGCGAAGTCGGACAGCGGTGAGGGCGGCGAGGACCCCGCCCGGTTCAAGCCCGACCACAACGGTGACAACTGGAACTCGGCGATCAAGCAGGTGGCGTCGGGCCGGTTCGGCGTCACCGCCGAATATCTCAACCAGTGCCGCGAGATCGAGATCAAGGTGGCACAGGGGGCCAAGCCCGGCGAGGGCGGCCAGCTGCCCGGCTTCAAGGTGACGGTCGAGATCGCGCGGCTGCGCCACTCCACCCCGGGAGTCATGCTGATCAGCCCGCCGCCGCACCACGACATCTATTCGATCGAGGACCTCGCCCAGCTGATCTACGACCTCAAGCAGATCAACCCCGACGCCAAGGTGACGGTGAAGCTGGTGTCGCGCACCGGCATCGGCACGATCGCCGCCGGCGTCGCCAAGGCCAACGCCGACAACATCCTGATCTCCGGCCATTCCGGCGGCACCGGCGCCAGCCCGCAGACGTCGATCAAGTTCGCCGGCGTGCCGTGGGAGATGGGGCTGTCGGAGGTCCACCAGGTGCTGACGCTGAACCGTCTGCGCCATCGCGTCCGGCTGCGCACCGACGGCGGCATCAAGACCGGCCGCGACGTCGTGATCGCGTCCACGTCGTCGGCACCGAAGGGGCCGGCCGTACCACTGCGGAGCGTGCCAAGGCCCATCGCCTCGGCGGCGATGAACAAGGCGGGAGGCAGCCCCGCGGCGCTGGGCACGGTCAGGACGTCGCCCTCCTCGATGGGGACGCCGGTGGCGCTGTCGGGCGAGCCGATCACGCCCGAGCCCCGGCGCACGGAGAAGTAGATGGTGTC
>JAZFQW010000205.1:0-6678 GCA_036445335.1 Alphaproteobacteria bacterium
GTGTACATGTCGGCCAGTTTGGCCTGCATGATCTGGAATTCGCCGATCGGCTGGACTAACTGCCGGCGTTCGTGGACATAAGGCACGACCGTGTCCAGGCACGCCTGCATGATGCCCAGCGGCCCCGCCGCCAGCACCAGCCGCTCGTAGTCGAGGCCGCTCATCAGCACCGCCGCGCCGCCGCCGACGGCGCCCAGCACGTTCTGGTCGGGCACCTCGCAGTCGTCGAACACCAGCTCGCAGGTGTTGGAGCCGCGCATGCCCAGCTTGTCGAGCTTCTGCGCGGTGGAAAAGCCCTTGAACCCGCTCTCGATCAGGAACGCGGTGATGCCGCGGGAACCGGCCTCGGGGTCGGTCTTGGCATAGACCACCAGGGTCTCGGCGTCGGGGCCGTTGGTGATCCACATCTTGGTGCCGTTGAGGATATAGCGGTCGCCTTTCCTGTCGGCGCGGGTGCGCATCGCCACCACGTCGGAGCCGGCGCCCGCCTCCGACATCGCCAGCGCGCCGACATGCTCGCCGGATATCAGCCTGGGCAGATAGCGGCGCTTCTGCTCCGCGCTGCCGTTGCGGCGGATCTGGTTGACGCAGAGGTTGGAGTGGGCGCCGTAGCTCAAGCCCACGGCGGCCGAGGCGCGGCTGACCTCTTCCATCGCCACGCAGTGCTCCAGGTAGCCCATGCCGGCGCCGCCGTCGGCCTCCTCCACCGTGATGCCCAGCAGGCCCAGCGCGCCCATCCTGGGCCACAGATCGCGTGGGAAATCGTTCGTTGCGTCGATCGCGCTCGCGCGCGGCGCGATTTCGTCCGACGCAAACGTCGACACGGTGTCGCGCAACATGTCGGCGGTTTCGCCGAGATCGAAGTTGAGCGACGGCAAGGCGTTCGGAATCATGACGGCGGGTCCTTTGCGGTGTCGGCGGTCAATCTAGCCCGCACGTCTCGCACTGGCCACGGTCTGCAGCCCATTCATGACGCCCGTGTCCGCCGTCTACAGCAGCACCCAGGCGGCGAGCCCCAGGAAGACGAAGAAGCCGACCACGTCGGTGACGGTGGTCAGGAACACCGCCGACGCCACCGCCGGGTCGACGCCCAGCTTTTCCAGCGCCAACGGGATCACCGCGCCCGAGAAGCCGGCGACGATCAGGTTGATGATCATCGCCACGCCGATCACCACCGCCAGCATCGGGTTGCCGAACCACAAGGCGGCGATCGCCCCCGCGATGACGGCAAACAGCAGGCCGTTGACGCCGCCGACCAGCGCCTCCTTCCACACCACCCGGCGGGCGTTGCTGGCGGTCAGCTCCTTCATCGCCAGGCCGCGCACGGCGATGGTCAGCGACTGGGTGCCGGCGTTGCCGCCCATGCTGGCGACGATCGGCATCAGCACGGCGAGCGCGACTACCTTCTCGATGGTCGACTCGAAGATCGCGATGACCGCCGAGGCCAGGACGGCGGTCACCAGGTTGACGCCGAGCCAGGAAAACCGCGACCGGCTGGTATCGATGACGTCGCGGTACAGGTCGCCCTCGCTGACGCCGGCCAGCTTCAGCAGATCCTCCTCGGCCTCCTCGTCGATGACGTCGACCACGTCGTCGACGGTGATCACCCCGATCAGCCGGCCCGCCTCGTCCACCACCGGGGCGGAGACCAGGCCGTACTGGCGGAACTGGAAGGCGACCTCTTCCTGGTCCATCGCCGCCGGCACCGGGTGGATCTCCGCGCTGACCAGGGTGTCGACCTTGACCGACCGTTTCGACCGCAGCACCCGGCTGAGCACCGCGGTGCCGATCGGCCGGTGCATCGGGTCGACCGCGAACAGGGCATAGAAATCGTCCGGCAGGTCCTCGGCGACGCGCAGATAGTCGATCGTCTTGCCGACCGTCCAGAACATCGGCACGGCGACGAACTCGCGCTGCATCAACCGGCCGGCCGACCGTTCCGGGAAGGTCAGCCCCTCCTCGACCAGCCGCCGCTCCGCCGTCGGCAGGCTGGCCAGGATCGCGGCGCGGGTCTCCTCGTCCAGGTCCTCGATCAGGTCGAGCGCATCGTCGCTGTCCAGCTCGGTCAGCGCGCCGGCGATCTCCTCAGGCTCCAGCCGTTCCAGGACCTGCTCGCGGACGTCGTCGTTGAGATACGCCAGGACCTCGGCGTCGCTCTGCAGCTGCGGACGGATGATGCCCACGACGGTGTCGCGATCGTCCGGGTGCAGCCGCTCCAAGAGGTCCGCGAGGTCGGCGGAATGCAGCGTCGCGAGCAGCGACTCGACAGTCTTCAGATCGGCGTCGTCCAGCGCCGCCTCGATGTCGCGGACCAGGTCCTCCTGAAGCCCGACGAACGCCTCGGCAGCGGCGTCCTGGTCGGCCGGACGCCGGCCCCGCTCGTCGGGCGATCGCGGCGCCTCGGTCACACCGACAGCTCCTCGGTGAGGACATAGCCGGCCACGCCGGCCGGATCTCCGGCGGTGTTCTGGGCGTCGACCGACGCCACCGCGGTCATGTTGACGATGCCACGCACGGTGGTCGATTGGGTGACGATGTGGGTCGGTTCGGCACCGCCCAGCAGAATCGGCCCGACCGACACGCATTCGCCCAGCGCCTTGACCAGGTTGAACGCGATATTGGCGGCGTCCAGGTTCGGCAGGATCAGCAAGTTGGCGGCGCCGCCGAGCCGCGATTTGGGAAAGCTGCGGCACCGGATCTCTTCGCTCACCGCAGAGTCGCCGTGCATTTCGCCGTCGACCTCGAGATCCGGCAGGCGTTCGCGGATCAGCCGCACCGCCGCGCGCATCTTGCGGGCGGACGCGCTGTTCAGCGTGCCGAAATTGGAATGCGACAGCAGTGCCGCCTTCGGCGTGATGCCGAAGCGCCGGACCTCGTCGGCGGCCAGCGCGGTGATGTCGGCGATCTGTTCGGCGGTCGGGTCGGGCACGACATGGGTATCGGCCATGAACACCGTGCCGCGCGGCAGGATCAGCGCGCTCATCGCCGCCGGCGTGCGCACGCCGGGCCTGAGGCCGCAGATGCCCAGCACGTGGGCCAGGTGGTCGCGGAACGGGCCGATCGAGCCGGCGATCAGCGCGTCGGCCTCGCCGCGCCGGACCATCAGCGCGGCGATCACCGTGGTGTTGGTGCGCACCACGGTGCGCGCGCGGTCGGGCGACATGCCGCGGCGCGCCAGCAGGTCGTGATAGATCTCCCAATAGACGTCGTAGCGCGGGTCGTCCTGGGGATCGACCAGTTCGGCGTCGGTGTCCAGGCGCAGGCGCAGGCCCAGGCGCTCGATCCGCCGCTGCACCACCTCCCGGCGGCCGATCAGGATCGGCCGGGCCAGCCGGTCGTCGACCACCACCTGGACCGCCCGCAGCACCCGCTCCTCCTCGCCCTCGGCGTAGGCGATGCGCTGCGGATCCTCGCGGGCGCGCTCGAACAACGGCCGCATCACCTGGCCGGAGCGGTAGACGAAGCGCTCGAGCTGCCGGCGATAGGCGTCGAAGTCGGCGATCGGCAGGGTCGCCACGCCGCTGTCCATCGCCGCCTTGGCGACCGCCGGCGCCAGCTCCATGATCAGCCGCGGGTCGAACGGCTTGGGGATCAGGTAGTCGGCGCCGAAGCTCAGGCCCTGGTCGCCATAGGCGGTGGCGACGATGTCGGAGCTTTCCTGCATCGCCAGGTCGGCCAGGGCATTGACGCAGGCGATCTTCATCGCCTCGTTGATCGCCGTGGCGCCGACGTCGAGGGCGCCGCGGAAGATGAACGGGAAGCACAGCACGTTGTTGACCTGGTTGGGATAGTCGGACCGGCCGGTGGCGATCACCGCGTCGGGCCGGACCTCGCGCGCCGCCTCCGGCATGATCTCGGGATCCGGGTTGGCCAGCGCCAGGATGATCGGCCGCTCGGCCATGCGCGCCACCATCTCCGGCTTCAGCACCCCCGGCGCCGACAGGCCCAGGAAGATGTCGGCGCCGTCGATCACTTCGGCCAGGGTGCGCGCCTCGGTCGCCTTGGCGTAGCGCGCCTTGCGCGGGTCCATCTGCTCGGTTCGGCCCTCGTACACCACGCCCAGGATGTCGGTCACCGTGATGTGCTCGACCGGCAGGCCCAGGTCGACCAGCAGATCCATGCACGCGATCGCCGCCGCGCCGGCACCCGAGGCGACCAGCCGGATCTCGCCCATCTCCTTGCCGACGACGCGCAGCGCGTTGACGACCGCGGCGGCGACGATGATCGCGGTACCGTGCTGGTCGTCGTGGAACACCGGGATGTTCATCCGCCGGCGCAGCGCCGCCTCGACCTCGAAGCACTCCGGCGCCTTGATGTCCTCCAGGTTGATGGCGCCGAAGGTCGGTTCCAGCGCGGCGACGACGTCAACCAGCCGGGCCGGATCGGTCTCGTCGATCTCGATGTCGAACACGTCGATGCCGGCGAACTTCTTGAACAGGACGCCCTTGCCCTCCATCACCGGCTTCGACGCCAGCGGGCCGATCGCGCCCATCCCCAGCACCGCGGTGCCATTGGTGACGACGGCGACCAGGTTGTGCCGCGCCGTCATCGCGCTGGCCTCGATCGGGTCGTCGACGATCGCCTGGCACGCCGCCGCCACACCCGGCGAGTACGCCAGCGCCAGGTCGCGCTGGGTGGTCAGCGGCTTGGTCGGCGTGACCGAGATCTTGCCCGGCGTCGGCAGGCGGTGATAGTCGAGCGCGGCCTCGCGCAGATCGCCAGCTTCCATGGGCCGTTCCCCCGTCTGATCCAAGGTGCCGTCTTATAGCAGGCGGAGGGAAATGCGACAGGCCGCCGATGCGATCGATGGCGTTGCGGCGAGATCGCCGGGCGCGCCCGCCTTGCCGGCATTCGATACAGGTTTCATATTCTTCCTATTGTTACAGAGTGGAAGAACGATGGCCCTGAGCATCAAGTCCGAGGATGCCGACCGCCTGGCGAGAGAGCCGGCGGCTGTCACAGGCGAGAGCATAACGCAAGCGGTCACCGTCGCCCTTGCCGAGCGGCTGGAACGTTGCCGGAGCGTGAGCGCGCCGTCGAAGGACGAGGAGCTCCGCGAAATCCAGCAAAGAGCGGCCAAGCTGAAAAGGCGGGATTGGCGGCCGATCGACGAGATCCTCGGCTACAATGATGACGGTACGTTCGAGTGATGGTCGTCGATACGTCGGCGGTCATCGCCTTTCTGGCCGGTGAGCCCGAAGCGGACCGGATACGGCAGACGCTCGTTCGGGCACCAATCTCCAGGATGTCTGCCTTCAACGCATTCGAGTGCCGGGTCGCCCTGCTGCACAACTTCCAGGATGATGCACAGCGGGAATTCGAACTGCTGCTGCTGAAGGCAAGGATCGACGTCGTGCCCTTCGATGCCGATCAATCGGTGCTCGCCCATCGCGCATACCAAAGGTTCGGCAAGGGGACCGGTCACGCCGCCCAGCTCAATCTCGGCGACTGCGCCGCCTACGCGCTCGCCAAATCGAGCGACATGCCCTTGCTGTTCAAGGGCGGCGATTTCTCGCGAACCGATATCGAGGCGGTCCTGTAGGGAGGCCGCATTGGCCCGCGTGGACATCGGGCGGGGCATTTCGAGATGAAATGGTGCGGTCGAGAAGACTCGAACTTCCACCCTGTTTCCAGGACAGCGACCTCAACGCTGCGCGTCTACCAATTCCGCCACGACCGCACTGTCGCATCGCAAGCCGCCCGCCCATAGAAAGCGGGTGCTTGCGTCGGAGGCCCGTGGGGAATACCAAATCGCATGGCGGTGATCAAGCAAATGGACGCGGGCGGCGGGCGCGGCGGCGGTCCGGCCGCCGAAGGCGTGGTTCCGCCGGTGGAGTGGCGCGTCGACGATGCGCCGGTGCCTTACCCCGACGCCGTCGCGGCGATGGAGGCGCGGGTCGCGGCGATTCGCGCCGGCGAGGCGGCGGAGCTGGTGTGGCTGCTGGAGCACCCGCCGCTATACACCGCCGGCACCAGCGCCCGCGACGGGGACCTGCTGGAGCCCGGCCGCCTTCCGGTCTACCGCACCGGCCGCGGCGGCGAGTTCACCTATCACGGGCCGGGCCAGCGGGTCGCCTATGTGATGATCGACCTGACGCACCGCGGCCCCGACCTGCGCCGCTATGTCCGCGATCTGGAAGAATGGATCATCCGCGCGCTCGCCCGCTTCGCGGTCACCGGCGAGCGCCGCGAAGGCCGTGTCGGCATCTGGGTCGACCGCGGCGCCCACGGCGGACCGCCCGGCCGCGAGGACAAGATCGCCGCGATCGGCGTGCGGGTGCGTCGCTGGGTCAGCTTCCACGGCATCGCCCTCAACGTCGAGCCCGACCTAGAGCATTTCAGCGGCATCGTGCCCTGCGGCATCAGCCAGCACGGCGTCACCTCGCTGGTCGACCTCGGCCTGCCGGTCACCATGGCCGACGCCGACGCCGCCCTTGTCGCCGCCTTCGGCGAGGTGTTCGCCGAGGCGTAACCGGCGCCGGGCACGGACGTTCCGCATGACGGACATCACGCATCCGCCTTCCTACTATGCCGCCACCGCGAACCGGATCCCGGACCTGCCGGCGCTCGCCGGCGATCACGACTGCGACGTCTGTGTGATCGGCGGCGGGTTCACCGGCCTGTCGGCGGCGCTGGAGCTGGCCCGGCGCGATTATGACGTGGTGCTGTTGGAGGCCA
>JAZFQW010000206.1:0-3062 GCA_036445335.1 Alphaproteobacteria bacterium
TCGACCTCGCGGGCATGCGCGAAGAGGCACGCAAGGAGCTCGGTGACCTGGGTCTTCTTACGATCCAGGACATGCACCAGGCGGTGGAGACGCTCTCCGGTGGTCAGCGTCAGGGTGTCGCCGTGGCACGTGCGGCGGCGTTCGGGCAGCGGGTGGTCATCATGGATGAGCCGACCGCCGCCCTCGGTGTCAAGGAGTCGCAGAAGGTGCTGCAGCTCATCCGCGACGTTCGCGACCGTGGCCTTCCGGTCATCCTCATCAGCCACAACATGCCCCATGTCTTCGACGTCGCCGACCGGATCCACATCCAGCGCCTGGGCAGGCGCACCGCGGTCGTGACACCGCAGTCGCATTCGATGGCCGAAGCGGTGGCGATCATGACCGGCGCGATGGAAGTCGAGATGACTGCCGAGGAGATGGCGCGCCCGGCCGCGGCCATGCCTGCCTAGCCCGCCTTCGCGCACGCCGTCGTGGAAATCGCCGCTTATGCCGCGTCGGTGTCGCCGGGCGCGAGAGGCGGCATCGACTCCAGGATGATCTCGGCGGTCAGGCGGTAGTGGGCGTGCAGCAGGGCGACGGCGCGGTCGGCCTCGCGGTCCAGCACCGCGTCCATGATGTCGCGGTGCTCGGCAAGTGCGTTCCGTTTGGGATAGTCGATCACGTTGGCGAACTGGCGATAGCGGTCGGCGCGGTCGTTCAGGTGCTCGCAGAACGCGATCAGCAGCCCGGAGCCGCAGGCGGCGATCAGCGAGGAGTGGAAGCTGCGGTGCGGCCGCTCCCATTCCGGGTTCGACACGTAGCGCCGCTCGCTGGCCGACCGCGGCACGCGCGAGAGGCGGTGGAAAGACAGCACGATGTCCTCCTCCCACGCCGCGTCGCCGTTGGCGATCGATTCGCGCAGCGCGGTCTCTTCCAACCAGCAGCGCGTCTTGATCAGCTCGGACAGTTCGGTCCGGCTGACCTGGGCGACACGGAACCCCTTGCGGTCCTCGCGCACGACGAAGCCGTTGGCGGACAGCCGGCTCAACGCCTCGCGGATCGGGCTGGTCCCGGCGCCGTAGCGCGCGCGCAACGATTCGATCCGCAGCTTCTCGCCGGGCGGCAGGGTGCCGGTCAGGATATCGACCCGCAACTGCTCGCACACGGTGCTGGCCAGAGTCCCGCCGATCTGGCCGGCCTCCGCATCGTCCGCGCCGATCGCGTGCTTTCTGACTGCCATCGCCCGTCCGTGTTCGGTTCCGCGCCGACAAAATAGTGCGACAATGCGGCCATTGGCAACAAATTGATCTACATTTTGAATGAATCGGGCAGATCGTCGAAAATTATTTGACCTCGCCGAGGCGGCGATCGACTACCGCGACCACGTCGCCAGTGTGGCGGTCGAGCGCGCCGGCGAAAGCCGCGACAAGTTCCGGGAGTCCGGCGGCACGATCGTCACCCTGTCGCCCGAGGAGATCGACGCCTGGGCCGCCGGCATGCCCAATATCGCCAAGGATTGGGCGGCCGGCCTGGAGGAACAGGGCCTGCCGGGCGACGCGATCCTGGCGGCCTATATGGACATCATGCGCGAGAACGGTCAGCCGATCTCCCGCCAGTGGGACCAGGAATAGCCAACGCCGCCGGACCGCCCAATGAGCGAGCCATCGGCGGGGGCGCCTCCGCGCGCCTCCGCCTCTCATTTCGACCGCCTCGTTTCGCTCCTGAACGCCATCGGATCGCTGTGGATCTTCGGTCTGATGGTGCTGATCAACAGCGAGATCGTCGGCCGGACACTCTTCAACGCGCCGATTCAGGGCATCACGGAGATGATCGAGCTGTCGATCGTCGGCATCGTCTTCCTGCAGCTCGGCGACGCCACGCGAAGCGGCCGGCTGACCCGATCCACCGGCTGCATCGCCCTGATCCATGGGCGCTTTCCGCGGGTCGGCCGGTCGCTAGGCGCGGCCTTCGACCTGCTCGGCGCGCTGTTCATGGCGCTCATCCTGTACGGCAGCGTGCCGCTGCTGATCGAGTCGATCGAACGCGGCCATTACGCCGGCAACATCGGCGTCTTCACCGCGCCGATCTGGCCGGTCAAGACGATCATCTTGATCGGCTGCGTCGTGACCCTGTTGCAGTTCGTCGTCTTCGCGTGGCGCCACATCGGCCGCGGCGGCGACAAGCGGCCGTCGTGGTCGTGACCGTCGGCCGATGATGGGGACGCCATGAGCGGAATCGAAATCGGCGCCGTCTCGGTGATCCTGATCATCGGGCTGATCTATGCCGGGCTGTACGTGCCGATCGCGCTGGGCCTGGTGTCGTTCCTCGGCGTGTGGATCATCCGCGCCAACATCGAGAAGCCGATCTCCCTGGTGGCCCAGGCGACCGCCGACACCGTGTCGGGCTATTTCTTCGCCACCGTGCCGCTGTTCGTGATGATGGGGCTGCTGGTCAGCAAATCGGGCCTTGGGCGCGACATCTACCAGGTCGCCAACCGTGCGTTCTATCGGCTGCGCGGCGGCCTGGGTATCGCCACGGTGGCGGCGAACGCGGTATTCGCCTCGGTCACCGGGTCGTCGATCGCGTCGGCCTCGGTGTTCGCTCGGGTGTCGGTGCCCGAGATGCGTCGCTTCCACTACGGCCGCCGGTTCTCCGTCGGCGTCGTCGCCGGCAGCTCGGTCCTGGGCATGCTGATCCCGCCGAGCGTCATGCTGATCATCTATGCCGTCGTGGCGGAACAGTCGGTCGGCCAGATGTTCATCGCCGGCATCATTCCGGGGATCGTCCTGTCCGCCGCATACGGCGTGGCGATCCTGGCTCTGGCCTACGGAGCGCCGCTTTTCGTCGGCGGCCGCCGGCCAGGGGTGCCGGCGCCCGACCCCGAGCCACTGGCCGCCATGGCGACAATCGCCAAGATGGCGCCGATCGTGATCCTGGTCGTGCTGGTGCTGGGCGGCATCTATGGCGGCGTGTTCACGCCGACCGAGGCCGGCGCGGCCGGCGCCCTGGCGGCCCTGGTGATCGCCCTGGTCAAGCGGCGGATCGGCTGGGCGGGGCTGTGGGAAGTGCTGATCGAGACCGGG
>JAZFQW010000207.1:0-2370 GCA_036445335.1 Alphaproteobacteria bacterium
TGGGAGGGCCCCGACAACGACGGCGACTACGTCACCATCGTGCCCGCCGGGGCCGGAGAGCGCGAGTATCTCGACTACGCCTACACGAGCAACGGCAGCCCGGCGTCGGTGACCGCGCCGGACGAGCCCGGCGGCTACGAGGTGCGCTACGTCAACGGCCAATCGAAGACCGTGCTTGCGAGCACCGCCATCGGCGTAGTGCCGGTCGAGGGCAGCGTCGAGGCTCCGGCCAAGGTGGCCGCCGGCGCCGGATTCGACGTGGTATGGGAGGGCCCCGACAACGACGGCGACTACGTCACCATCGTGCCCGCCGGGGCCGGAGAGCGGGTGTATCTCGACTACGCCTACACTACCAACGGCAGCCCGGCGTCGCTGACCGCGCCAGACGACCCCGGCGCCTACGAGGTGCGCTACGTCACCGGCCAATCGAAGACCGTGCTGGCCAGCGCGGCGATCGCCGTGGCCGCGGTCGAGGGCAGCGTCGAGGCGCCGGCAACTGTGGCCGCCGGCGCCGATTTCGACGTCGTCTGGGACGGGCCCGACAACGACGGCGACTACGTCACCATCGTGTCCGCCGGGGCCGGAGAGCGGGACTATCTCGACTACGCCTACACGCGCAACGGCAGCCCGGCGCCGCTGCGCGCGCCCGACGAGCCCGGCGAGTACGAGGTGCGCTACGTCACCGGCCAGTCGAAGACCGTGCTGGCCAGCGCGGCGATCGCCGTGGCCGTGGTCGACGGTAGCGTCGAGGCGCCGGCCAAGGTGGGCGCCGGCGCCGGCTTCGAGGTGGTGTGGGAGGGCCCGGACAACGACGGCGACTACATCACCATCGTGCCCGCCGGGGCCGGCGCGCGGGACTATCTCGACTACGCGTACACGAGCAACGGCAGCCCGGCGTCGTTGACGGCGCCCGACGAGCCCGGCGCCTACGAAGTGCGCTACGTCACCGGCCAGTCGAAGACCGTGCTGGCCGGCGCGGCGATCTTGGTGCGCTGATCCCGGCGCGGCCCCGTCGGGCCTGTCGCCCAGCGCGCCTGTTCGTTTGGCGCAGGGCGACGGCGGGGCCGAAGCCGGGACAGAAGCCGGCCGCGAGCGCCCTTCGCCCCGCCCCGGCTGGTCACCGACCACCCCTTCAAGTGGCTGGTGATGTACCTGGATCGTCCGGCGAAGCCACCGGATTGACCAAAGGGTCCTGATGGAGGAGGCGATTGCGCCGCCGGATCGTCCGACGACGGCCAGGCACGGTTATGGGTTTCGCCCTCGATCCGTTCGATCGTCTGTTGCAGGCCGGCGACGGCGCCGTGCAGGCGGCGATGGATATCGCGGTAGCGCCGGTCGTAGCTAGGCACCGCCGGCAGTTCGGGCGCCACCGTGCGTTCGCGGACGTCCAGGTCGTCCAGCGCCTCCAGTACGGCGCCGCACAGCACGCCGCGACCGGCCATTAGGCCACTGCGGCGCTGGGCGTGCCCGAGTAGCGCAAGGTCAGGGCGTTGATAGAGGGCCTGAAATCGACGGCGGTCGCGGTCATTTCATCTCGCACAATCTGTCCGACATCTTCGCCGTCGCCGACCATCAGGTGCTCAGGCGCGGCTTTGCCACCGGCGAACGGCTGGCCGCCGACTCAACCGGCGACGAAATCGTCAAGCTGATGGTCGGCGGCTGACCGGACCGCGTCCGAACCGCGCCGAGCAGGAGCAGATTGCGGTCTACTCGATAGCGTTCGCGCGGGCCCCGTATCGGCCGGTCACTCGCCGCCAGCGGACATCGCGCGTTTAGCGCCGCGCGGTTCGGTCCGGTCGAAACGGGCGTCGGTCAGGGTCGCGCCGGTCAGGTCGGCGCCGTCGAGGTCGGCGTGGCTCAGGTCGGCGCCGGTCAGGTCACTGCCGCCGAGGTCGGCGTCGGTCAAACGGCAATGGGGCAACAGCGCCCCGCGCAGCACCGCGAAGCGCAGATTGGCCGGCTGTTGCCGCCCGGTCGGCCGGCCGTCGGCGCCGTTGATGTTGGCCGGCCCCAGCCTGGCGTGGGTCAGGTCGGCACCGACCAGCGAGGCGCGTTCCAGATTTGCGCCGCAGAGGTTGGCGCCGCGCAGGTCGGCGCCGTCCAGCGTCCCGCCGGACAGGTCGGCCATGATCAGCAGCGCGCCGGCCAGCGACGTGCCGCGCAGATCGGCGCCGCGCAGCAGTGCGCCGGAGAGGTTCTTGCCGCGCAGGTCGACCCAACGCAGTTCGACCGCGTCCAATACCGCCTGCCGCCCTTCGCGCCCCAGGCTGTCGACCCAGCGCTGGTGCTCGACGATCGCCCGGTGCAGATCCTCGGCCAATGCGTCGACGGTCTTGGAGAGCCGGACACCGGCGGTATCGGCGGCGGACA
>JAZFQW010000208.1:0-2349 GCA_036445335.1 Alphaproteobacteria bacterium
TTGCCGCCCTGCTCCAACAGCTCGAGCATCGGCATCAGCCGCCGCATCAGCGTCAGCCCGGCCTCGAAGTCGCGGTCGCGGACGCAGGCCTCATATAGCGCCACATGCTCCGTCGGCAGGAAATTCGAGGCGCCGGCGACCCAGCTGCGGGCGCCCCACAGGAACGCCTCGACCGCCTGGTCGTCCATGCCGCAGACCAGATCGAGCTGGTCGGCGAACCGGGTGGCCAACACATGCATGCGCTCCAACGAACCGCTGCTCTCCTTGATGCCGTGAATGTTCTTGATATCACGCACGCCGTGCAGAAACTCCGGCGACATGTCGACGCCAGTGCGCGCCGGGAAGTTGTACAACATGATCGGCATGTCGAGGGCGGCGTCGACGTCCCTGAAATGGCGCGTCAGCTCCGCCGTCGTCGGCTGCGAGTAGAACGGCGCGGCCAGCATGACGCCGTCGTATCCGAGTTCCTTGGCGTATCGGCCGAGGGTGACGACGTCCGCCGTGGTGGTGGCGTTGGCGCCGGCCAGAAGCCGCGTGCGGCCGCCCGCGGCGTCCTTGACGAAACCCATGATCTCCTTGCGCTCCTCCAGGGCCAGCGCGTAGTACTCGCCGGTGGTGCCGCAGGGGATTATGCAGTGGACCCCCTGGGACAGCACGAATTCGATCAATCGCCCGTAAGCGTCGAAGTCGACCCGATCGTTATCGTCGAACGGCGTCACCGTGACGGTCAGAATGCCCTCGAATCTCATCACCCGAATCCTCCCAAGCTGTGGAAACGCGCGCGCGGCCCGCCGGAGCAATGGCCGCAACGTGAGCCGCAAAGATGCGACTGTCAAGCCGCCGCGCCGGCGCTCCTGGGCGCTTGCCGCGGCGCCGCCGGAAGGATTGGCGGTCCGAATGTGCGCCGCCTATCAAACCGACGAACGCGCGAAGGCGGGGTTGGCGGTGCGCCGCGACGCTCGGCGCGCGAACCCTCGATGTCTTTCTTAATCTCTTCGATGCCCTCGTCGTGCCGGCCCGCCCACTCCTCCGCCCGGCCGCCTCAATTTTACAATGCTTGGGTGGCCGAGTGGGGGAGTGGGCCGGGGCCGCTAGAACAATATGTGCTCTATGGGCTATGGTCTTGGTTACGGTCATGACGGTTCGCATCAAAGGCCCGGTTCGCCGTTTCGACGAAGTCTCGATCGCCGTCGACGGCCGGCCGATCCAGGCTTTCGCCGGCGAGTTCTTGGCGGCGGCGCTGTTCGCCGCCGGGGTTCGGCGGCTGCGCCTCAGTCCACGGGCGCGGGCGCCACGCGGCATGTTCTGCCTGATGGGGACCTGCCAGGAGTGCCTGGTCCGGGTCGACGGCCGGCGCGCCCTGGCCTGTCAGGAGCCGGTGCGCGACGGCATGGTGGTGGTGACGGAGTTTGCGCCATGACCTACGACCCGGCGCTGGTAATTCTCGGCGCCGGGCCCGCCGGCGTCGGCGCCGCCCTGGCGGCGGCGGAATGCGGCCTCGACGCCCTCGTGGTCGACGCCGCCGCCGCCGCCGGCGGACAGGTGTACCGGGCCATGCCCGAGACATTCGAGCCGGCGGACGCGGCCGAGCTGGGCGCCGACTATCTGGAAGGCGAGCGCCAGCGCCGCCTGCTGGCGGCGAGCCCCGTGGCGACGGCGTTCCGGCGTCAGATCTGGTCGGTCGGGTCGGATCTGCGCGTCGACGCCGTCGGCCCCGAGGGGCCGGAGTCGTGGCGGCCGCGGGCCATCGTCGTCGCCGCGGGAACGACGGAGCGCGTGGTGCCGTTTCCCGGCTGGACGTTGCCCGGGGTCATCGGCCTCGCCGCCGCGACCATCCTTTTGAAATCACAGATTATGTTGCCGGGCACCCGCACCGTGGTGGCCGGTTGTGGCCCGCTGTTGGCGGCCGTCGCCCATTCCGTTCACAAGCACGGCGGCAGTGTGGCGGCGGTGGTCGACCTGGCGGGAGCGGCCGACTGGGCGACGTGCTTGCCGGCCATAGGTTCGCGGCCCCGCGAGCTGCTCAGGGGGGCGTCCTGGCTGCTGGCGCTGCGCCGCGCCGGGGTGCCGGTGCTGTTTCGCCACGGCATCCGCGAGGTGCGCGAGAATGGCTCCGGCCTCGAGGTCGGCGTCGGGCCGGTGGACGCAGCGCGGCGGCCGCGGACCGGGACCGGCGAACGGACCTTGCGCGGCGACTGCCTCACCGTCGGCCACGGACTGGTCCCGGCCACCGAGGTGACCCGCCTCCTCGGCGCCGAGCACCGCTACGACGCCGTCGCCGGCGGCTGGATCCCGATCCTCGACGCCGATCAGCGGACCACCCGCGGCAACCTCTACGCCGCCGGCGAC
>JAZFQW010000209.1:0-4946 GCA_036445335.1 Alphaproteobacteria bacterium
GGGCGCGCAGCACGTCGTTGAACGCCTCGACGACCTGCGCTGGCGGGTCGACCTTCTGGAGCTGGATCTGGGTGATCTCGATGCCGGCGCCATACTCGTCGAGCGTCGTCTGGACGAGCAGGCGCACATCGGTTTCGATCTGCTGGCGCGCCTCGGTCAGCGCCGGCTGGATGTCGGTGCGGCCGATGATCTCGCGCATCACGCTTTCCGCCGTCAGCTTCACCGTCTCCTCGGGGCTGCGGATGTTGAACAGAAAGGCGGGCGCGTCGCACAAGGATCTTCCGGCCGACGCCGGCGCCGCCGCGCTGGAGCGGCTCGACCGGGTGCGCCAGCCAAGCCGGTGGTTCGCACCGCCGACCTGCGCCTGGAGATGCAGAAGATAATGCAGAACAACTGTGCGGTGTTCCGAACCGGCAAGACGCTGATGATCGCGCGCCGGTAGCGCGCCGGTCCGCGGTCAGCGCTGCTGGCGGCGCCAGCGGCCGATCGTCTCGTCGATGAAGCCGGCGCCGTCGACCTCCTTGTCCCATGCCTTGGAGAACGACGCGGTGCCGCTGCGCGGGCGATGCTCCTCGGGCAGCTCGTCGAAGCACAGGCGCACCGGCACCGACACGCCCTCGCCGACGACGATCGCCTCGGCGTTGCGCAGCGACGGCAGCGAATCCATCAGCCCGAGCGCCGAATCCGACAGCGCGCCGCGGACATACTCCTGGTCCTTCTGGTTGCTCATGCGCAGGGCGAAGATGGTGTTGCACTGCGACAGCATGCCGGTTGCCAGTTCCGACGGACGCTGGCTGACCACGCACAGCGACACGCCGTATTTGCGCCCTTCCTTGGCGATCTTGGACAGCGCCTTCTTGGTCGACTCGAACCCCAGCCGGCTGTCCAGGGTGGCGTAGCGGTGCGCCTCCTCGCAGGCCAGCATCATCGGCACCGCGCGGTCGCTCCACAGCGCGAAGTCGAAGGTCATCCGGCACAGCAGCGAGACCACCACGTCGAGGATCTCCGACGGCACCCCGGACAGGTCGACGATGGTCAGCGGCTTGCCGTTCACAGGGATGCGGAAGATGCGCGACAGGATCGACGCCATGTTGTCGCGCACCTGCAGGCCGGGGAACATGAAGGCGAAGCGGCGGTCCGACTGCAGCGCCGCCAGCCGCGTCTTCAGCCGCAGGAACGGCGCGGAATTCTCCGGCTTTTCCAGCTTGCCCATGGCCTCATCGAGCATGCGGACGACGTCGGACAGGCGGAACGGCACCGGCGTGTCCACCGTGACGATCTCGGTGCTGCCGGTCTCGGTCAGGTACAGCCGCTTGGCGGTGATCACCGCGTCGCTCAGGATCGTCGCCTCGGCGTCCGCACTGTCGCCGTTGCCGCCGATCATCAGCTCCTTGATCTCTTCGAAATTGAGCAGCCAGTAGGGTAGTTCCAGATCGGCCGGGGCGATCACCTCGGCTCTGTCGCCGAACGCGTGCGAATATTCGTTGTGGGGGTCGAGCAGCAGCACGTGACCGTTGGGGTGGCGCGACAGGATCGCCCGCAGGGTCAGCGCGAGGGCGCAGGACTTGCCCGACCCGGTGGTGCCCAGGATCGCGAAGTGCTTGCCCAGCAGGTCGTCGGTGACGACGAATGCCGGCAGCGACTGGTCCTGGTGGATCGTGCCGATGCGCACGCTGGAGACCGTCGGTTTGGCGTAGACCTGGCGCAGGTCCTCCTGGGTCGACGCGTAGACCGGGTCGCCCAGCGACGGGTAGACCGACACGCCGCGCTCGAAGGCGCCCTGGCGCTGCCTGTCGTCGACCAGCGCCTCGCCCAGCAGCTCCAGCTCGACGATGTCTAATTCCTCCGCGCCCGCCTCCTTGGCCGGAACCGGGATGCTGAGACCGCTGACCAGGCCGTATACCGTGGAGCCGGCGGTGCGCATCTTCACCAGCGCGCCGATCTGCGGCGCCCCCTTGGTCGGCTTCATCGCCGAGTCTGCCGGCTCATCCAGCAGGATGATGACCTGCGAGCCCGAGACCGAGACCACCCGGCCGATCCGGACGTCGTTCTGTTCCGCTACCGGTCCATCCGATGCAACGTCCCTACCGACCGTTGGCGCGCTGGCGCCGTTACCCGCCGTCCGGACCGGTGGTGGTGGGGGGGGCGGTGTCGTCATGCCGTCTGTCCTCCGCCGGTTGCGGCGCGCTGCTTGGACGCGTCATTTGCGGCCTCAGGGGCGGACGTCGCCGCCGGCTTCGGGCTGGGTGTTCGACGCAGGCGACTGGCCGGCAGCGTCACGGTCACGATCGTGCCGCGACCCGGCTCGCTGTGGATCGCCAATTTGCCGTCGTGCAGTTCCGCCAGCGCCTTGCTCAGCGGCAGGCCGAGGCCGGTTCCGTCGTAGTTGCGCGACAGCTCGCTGTCGACCTGCTGGAACGGCGTCATGGCCTTGCCGATGGACGCCGGTTCGATGCCGATCCCGGTGTCGGTGATGGCGATCACCAGGTCGCCGCGCGAGTCGACGGCGGCGCGCAGAGTGATGGTGCCGCCCGCCAGGGTGAACTTGACTGCGTTGGACAGCAGGTTGAGCAAGATCTGCCTGAATTTGACCTCGTCGCCGCGCAGTGCTGGCAGCGCCTCGGGCACCTCCTGGCGGACCGTCAGGCCGGTTTCCTCGGCCTGTTTCGCGACGATCTTCAGGCACTGCGCGATGCAGCGCGAGACATCGACGAATTCGTCGCGAAGATCGATCTCCCCGGCCTCGATCTTGGCGATGTCCAGGATGCCGTTGATCACCTCCAGCAGATGCTGGCCCGACTCGTTGATGTCCCGCGCATACGCGCGGAAGGTCTCGACGTCCTCCGGACGCCTGCCCTCTTTGCTCATGATGTCGGAAAAGCCGATGATGGCGTTCAGCGGGGTGCGCAGCTCGTGGCTCATGTTGGCCAGGAACTCGGTCTTCGCCCGGTTCGCCTGCTCGGCGCTAAGCATCGCCACGCGCGCCACGTCCGCCGCCTGCTCGGCGCACTGCTTGGCCGCCAGCTGCGCCGCCTCGGCATGGTGGCGCTGCACGATCGTGCCGAATTGATCGGCATATCGGGTCAGCAGCGATTCCGTCCGCTGGCGTCGTTTGTGGACGTCGTACACCTGGTTCCCACGAGTCTCGCGTTACACTCGGTGACTTTCAGGGTACTCCGGCAATCCCGAACGGTCGGTTAACACGCTGGCAACAATTGCTTTTGCGGCCCGGAGGCGAATATCCGGCGCTCCGGCACTATTCCAGCGCGATCGCACCGCGCCGCTCGGCGTTCCTGCCCTGTCGACGCGACAGCGCCGCGCAGACCGTGGCCAGTGTGAGAAGTGCGGGCTAGAGTCGCCGCGGCGGCCGCGTGGTGTCGGGGCTGGCAGCAGGGGTGGAGCGGATGAATCTGAGCCGGATGCTGGACGACCGGGCCGAGGCGGGCCGTCCGTTGACCGTGGCGCTGGTCGGCGCCGGCAAATTCGGCACGATGTTCCTGGCGCAGGCACGGCGCACCCGCGGGCTGCACGTCGCGGCGGTCGTCGATGTGGCGGTGGATCGGGCGCGCGGCGCGCTCGCCGCGACGGGATGGCCGGACGACACCGTCGGCGCGGCCGATCCAGCGGCGGCGTTTTCAAGCGGCACAGTCCATGTCTCCGACGATGCCGCCCGGGTGATCGCCGCGCCGGGCATCGAGGTGGTGGTCGAGTGCACCGGCAAACCGGCGCCGGCGATCGATCACGCGCTGGCCTGCCTGGAGCACGGCAAGCACCTGGTCAACGTCACCGTCGAGGGCGACGTGCTGGCCGGCCCGGTGCTGGCGCGCCGGTTCGCCGCCGCTGGCCTGGTCTACTCCCTGGCCTACGGCGACCAGCCGGCGCTGATCGCCGAGCAGGTCGACTGGGCCCGCGCCGCCGGTTTCGACGTGGTGTGCGCCGGCAAGGGGACGAAATACCTGCCGGCATACCACTATTCGACGCCGGCGACGGTGTGGCGCCATTACGGCATCGACGAGGGCCAGGCGGCCGCCGGCGGCCTCAACCCGCAAATGTTCAACTCGTTCCTCGACGGCACCAAGTCGGCGATCGAAATGGCCGCCGTCGCCAACGCCTGCGGGCTGGCGCCCCCGTCGGACGGATTGTCGTTCCCGCCGTGCGGCGTCGACGACCTGCCGAACGTGCTGCGGCCGCGCGCCGCCAGCGGCTGCCTGGCCCGATCCGGCACCGTGGAGGTGGTGTCGTCGCTCGAGCGCGACGGCCGGCCGGTGTACCGCGACCTGCGCTGGGGCGTCTATGTCGTCGTCGAGGCGGCCGACGACTACGTCGCGCGCTGTTTCGCCGACTACGGGCTGACGACCGACGACAGCGGCCGGTACGCGGCGGTCTACCGCCCGTGCCACTTGATCGGGCTGGAGCTGGGCATCAGCGTCGCTTCGGTCGGGCTGCGCGGCGAGGCGACCGGCGCGCCGACCGAATTCGCCGGCGACGTGGCGGCGGTCGCCAAGCGCGACCTGGCCGCCGGCGAGGCGCTGGACGGCGAGGGCGGCGCCACCGTCTATGGCTGGCTAATGCCCGCCGACGCGGCGTTGGCGGCCGGGGCGCTGCCGATCGGCCTCGCCCACGGCGTTGCGCTGACCCGCCCGGTCGCCCGCGACGGCATCGTCCACTGGGACGACGTGGCGATCGACGAGACCGCGACCGCGGTCCGCCTGCGCCGCGAGATGGCGGCGGCCAGCGCGGCGTCGTGACCGGCCGCCACGGAACCCGTCCCGCCGGCGGCCGGTCGGGTAGTGGGTCAGTTTGACAAGGGCCGCTTGTAGCCAATACCCGACTTTGATGGCCAGAAATTGCGCCGCAACCTGGCACATCGCGATGCCGGTTGGGGCGGCGGCATAGACAGCCCTTCCGTCAACATAGGAAGATCCGTTTAATATCGGGTATCGTCG
>JAZFQW010000210.1:0-5436 GCA_036445335.1 Alphaproteobacteria bacterium
GCTGTGGTGCGAGCCGCCGGCTTCGTCGAGGCTCGCGAGCTCCCACTCGTGTACCGGGGCGCCGGTCTCCTGGCGCTCGACGACGGCGCGGGCAACCCCGGACCGTCGCTGTTCATCGACCGGCCCGAGGTTTTCTGGTCGGTGATCATCTCGATGTATATCGGCAACGTCATTCTGCTGATCCTCAACCTGCCCCTGATCCCCTACATCGCACGGCTGCTGACGATTCCGTCCAACCTGCTAGTGCCGTTGGTCCTTTTCTTCAGCCTTATCGGCGTTTATCTGGTTTCCTTCAACCCGTTTGACATCCAAATGATGGTCGCCGTGGCGGCGATGGCGCTGGTGCTCAGGCTGTTCGACTACCCGATGGCGCCGATGATCCTGGGCTTCATCCTGGGCGACCTGATGGAGCGCAACTTGATCCGCGCGATCGACGTCAACGACGGCTCGATCAGCTTCATGTGGGAGCGGCCGATCACCGCCGTGATCCTGGCGATCACCATCGTCATCGTGGTGCTGCCGCTGATCGGCTTCTTCCGCGAACGCCGCCGGGTGGTGACCGCGGGCGAGGGCGGCTAGCCACGCTTGGCGGCCCGCGGGACGGCCCGCGGGCGCGGCCTTGTGCCCAGATAGCCGGTGATCTCGGGCACCGGCGGCGCGGCCAGGAAGTCGTCCACGGTGCCGGCGGCCAGGATGCGGCCGTCCTGGACGAAGACCGCATGGGTCGCGGCGCCGACCACCTCGTCGAGCAGGTGGCTGACCATTACCACGGTCAGGCCTCGGTCGCGGCGCAGTGCGTCGACCAGCGCCACCATCTCCAGCCGCCGCGGCGGGTCGAGCGCGGCGAACGGCTCGTCGAGCAGCAGGATCTTGCGGTCGCGGACGATGCTGCGGGCCAGCGCCACCCGCCGGCGCTCACCGCCGGACATCTGGCGCGGCAGACGATCCTCGAATCCGGCGAGCCCGACGACGGCCAGGCCCTGGGACACCATGTCCCGCTGCGTGCTGGACAGCCTCAGGCCGGGGTGCAGGCCCAGCCCGACATTCTGCGCCGCGGTCAGGTGGGCGAACAGGTTGTGCTCCTGGAACAGCGTGGTGACAGGCCGCTGCGCCGGCGGCTGGCCAGCGGCGTCGCGGCCGTCGAGGACGATCCGGCCGCCGTCCGGCCGCTCGAACCCGGCGATCAAGTTCAACAGCGTCGTCTTGCCGGCGCCGCTGGGCCCGATGACCGTGAGGAACGCGCCGGCGTCGACCGTCAGGTCGAAGGCCATCTCGGTATGGTCGTAGCGGTAGGTGACGCCGCTGAGCTCAATCATCGGCATCGCCGCCGAGCCCTCGCTCGATCGCGACGAACAGCAGCAGGCTCAACACCAGCAGCACCAGCGCGGTGACCGCCGCCTCGTCCATCCGATAGCTGCCCATGCGGTGGTACAGCAGCAGCGGCAGGGTGCGGGTGTCCGGTGTTCCGAACAGCGCGATCACCCCCAAATCGCCCATCGCCAGGGCGCTGCACACCGCCAGCGCCAGCGCCGCCGGACGGCGCAGCAACGGCCAGTCGACCAGGCGCAGGCGGTGCCAACCGGCGATGCCCAGGCTGTCGCACAGCCGCAGGTGGCGTTCGGCGACCTGGGCCGCCGGCGGTCCCAGTATACGGATGACGAAGGGCAGGCCCATCAGCGCGTTGACCAGCACCACCAGGATCAGCCCGATGGCGAAGACGTCGGCGACCGGACGCAGCAGCACGAACAGGCCGGCGCCGACCACGAACGGCGGCACGACGAGCACCAGCGAGCCGGCGAGCTCCAGACGGTCCGCCGCGCCGCGGCGGTAGTAGCGGGCCCTGAGCTCGCGGCTGGTCGACACCAGCCCCCAGCCGAGCGCGACCGCCAGCAGCCCGGCGGACAGGCCGACCGTCAGGCTGCGCAGCGCCGCCCGCCACAGCTCGCCGTCCGCCAGTACCGCCGCGACAGGTCCGGCCAGCCCGGCGGCCGCGACGGCGGCCAGCGGCAGCGCCAGGATCGCCATCGCCGCGGCGATGGCCACGGCGTCGAGCGCGCGGCTCCAGACTCCGGCCAGATCGTGGCGCTCGACCGGCGGCGCCAGGGTCTGGTCGACCGGCATCGGCCGCGCCAGGCGGCCGGCGGCGCCGACCAGCACGGCGCACACCGCGACCTGCAGCGTCGCCAGCACGACCACCCGCGCGACGTCGAAGTCGAACCGCAGCGCCTGGTAGATCGCCACCTCCAGGGTGGCGTTCGGCGGCCCGCCGCCCAGCACCAGCACGACGGAAAAGCTGGTGAAGCACAGCAGGAACACCAGCCCAGCGATGCCCGGCGCGGTCTGGCGCAGCATCGGCGCCTCGATCAGCCGGAAGACCTGCCCGCCGCTCATGCCGAGTTGGCTGGCCAGCCGCCAGCTCTCCGCCGGGATGCCGGCCCACGCCTGCACCAGCAGCCGCGTCGCGAACGGCATGTTGAAAAACACGTGGGCGATCAGGATGCCCGACAGTCCGTAGACATCGAGCCGGGCGGCGACGCCGAGCGCGCCCAGGCCCTCGTTCAGCAGCCCCGACCGGCCATAGATCGCGACGATCCCCAGCACTCCGACGATGGTCGGCACCACCATCGGCAGGCCCAGCAGGCGCAGCAGCAGGGCGCGGCCGGCGAAACGCCGCCGGCGGGCCAGAGCGCGCGCCACCGGGACCGCCAACCCGACGCTCAGCAGCGCCGACAGCAGGGCCTGCCAGACGGTAAAGCGCAGCACCGCGAGAACGTAGCCGTCGACCCACGGCCGGCCGGCCGCCGCGCCCTCGGGCGCCAGCAGCAGGCCGATCAGCGCGCCGCCGACCAGCAGCGCCAGCGCCAGGGCCGCGCCGGCGCCCGGCAGCAGAACCCCCGGGGTCGGCCGCGAGTTCACCGGCTCATCGCCACCAGCCACTCGTCGATCCAGGCACCGCGGCTTTGCGCCACCGTGTCCGGCGCCATCAACAGCGCCCGCTCCGGCGTCACCAGCGCGGCGAAGGCGTCCGGCAGGCCCGCCGCCGGCGTCACCACCGGATACATCCAGTTGGTGGTCGGGATGACGTCCTGGAAGCCGGGCGACAGCACGAAGGCGAGGAACCGGTCGGCCAGGTCCGGCTGATCGGTGGTGGCGACCTTGGCCGCGACCTCGACCTGCAGGTAGTGGCCCTCGGCGAAGGATGCCGCCTGGTAGCGGTCCTCTCCCTCGGAGATCATGTGGTAGGCCGGCGACGTGGTGTAGCTCAGCACCATCGGCGCCTCGCCCTCCAGGAACAAACCGTAGGCCTCGCTCCAGCCGCTGGTCACGGTGACGATGCGCGGGCGCAGCCGGTGCCACGCCGCGGCGGCCTCGTCGCCATAGACCTCGCGCAGCCATAACAGCAGGCCCAGCCCGGGCGTACTGGTGCGCGGGTCCTGGATCAGGATCTCGGCGTCGCTGTCGTCGACCAGCGCCCGCAGGCTGGCCGGCGGCACCGGCAGCAGCTCGCTGTCGTAGACGAAGGCGAAATAGCCCCAATCGTAGGGCACGAACAACTCGTCCAGCATGTCCGCCGGGAGCGGCACCGACAGGCCGGACAGGTCCAGGCCGTGCGGCGCCAGCAGCCCGGTGGCGCGGGCCTCGGCGACCAGGTTCATGTCGAGGCCGAGCACGATGTCGGCGCGTGTTCTGGCGCCCTCCAGGCGCAGCCGGCTGAGGATCGCCACGCCGTCGTCGACGCCGACGAACTCCAGGTCGCAGCCGCAGTCCGCCTCGAACGCCTGCTCCACGGCCGGCCCCGGGCCCCACTCGCTGGTGAACGAATCGTAGGTGTAGACGGTGAGCGTCTCGGCCGCGGCCGGACCGCCGAGCGCCGCCAGGGCGGCAATAGCAAAGCGGATTACACGTTGCATGGCACTTCTCCCAACCATCGCGACGGAAAGGAGAGGAGCTGGACGCCGATCTCACCCTCCCTCCGCCGGCATTATCCGGATCAGGTTCAACGGGTTGGCCATCCGGCCTCTCAGCCCCGCGCGGGGCACCCCTTATGAGACGGAGTGAGGATGGTCCGATGGAACGTGGCCGTCAACCGTTGCGGAAGACGGCCGTGACCGTCGCGGGAGGACGGTGACGGGTGGCGCTTTCGCGGATGCCGCATCATTCGCCAACCTGCCGGCCGGACATCGGGCGAAATAGGCGTATGGTGGCGCCGCCTTGGTGCACACTGCGGTCGATGTCGTAGTTGGCAAGGGCCCAGGGGCACGGAGAGAACTCCAGTGAGACCGATTCCCGGAATGATCCGCCATGGCTGAGAAGAAGGTCAGCGGCATCGAGACGGCCGAGATCGTGCTGCCGTGCCCGGACCTGACCGAGACCCTGTCGTTCTTCACCGGCCGGCTCGGGTTCCGGCTCGATGCGACCTTTCCCGCGGACGATCCCGCGGTGGCGTTGGCGTCCGGCCATGGGCTGCGTATCCGGCTGGAGCGAGGCGGGCAGGGGGCGCCGGGCATCATCCGCCTGCACTGTGCGGACCCGGCCGAGATCGCGAATGGCGAGACTTCGCTGACGGCCCCCAACGGCACCCGGGTCGAGATCGTGGATGCCGATCCGCCGCTGGTGCTGCCGCCCATCGATCAGTCCTTCGTGGTCAACAGGATCGGCGGCGGCGCGTGGGGCGTCGGCCGGGCGGGGATGGGCTATCGCGATCTCATCCCGAACCGTCAGGGCGGCCGCTTCATCGCGTCGCATATCCGCATTCCGGATGGCGGCCCGGTGCCCGACGCAGTGCACTTCCACAGGGTGCGCTTCCAGATGATCTATTGCTACCGGGGCTGGGTGGACCTGCTCTACGAGGATCAGGGCCCGCTGTTTCGGATTCAGGCCGGCGATTGCGTGCTGCAGCCGCCGGAGATCCGCCACCGGGTGGTCGAGAGCTCGCCCGGGCTGGAGGTGATCGAGATCGGCTGCCCGGCCGATCACATGACTTGCATCGATCACGCGCTCGACCTGCCGACACCGGATCTCCGGCCCGATCGCGACTACAGCGGGCAGCGCTTCGTTCGGCACCGGTTGGCGTCGGCGTCGTGGCGGCCATGGCGCCTGGAGGGCATCGAAGCCCGCGATATCGGCATAGGCGCGGCCACGAACGGTCTGGCGGGCGCCCGGGTCATCCGCTTCAAGGGGACCGAGTGCATGCCGGCGCACCGCCACGCGGCCGAGTTCGTCTTCCGGTTCGTGCTCGAGGGCTCGACCACGCTGCAGGCCGACGGCCACGATCCGCAAGCGCTGTCGGCGGGTGACTCGTTCGTGATCCCAAACGGCATGACCTACGGGCTGAACGGCTGTTCCGACGATCTGGAGCTGTTGGAAGTGGCGCTGCCGACGAACTACCGGATAACCATGTAGCCGCCGATGAGCCCGATGCCGTCACCCGGTCCG
>JAZFQW010000211.1:0-6943 GCA_036445335.1 Alphaproteobacteria bacterium
GACTCGGTTGTCTCACGGGACCGCGGGGCCGATGCACACAGGCCCTAAACCCCCGCAAAGAGTCGCGAATTTCGCACCACCGAAAATCTGAAAAACACTGTTATATCAATCACTTAAGTCGTGGCGGAGGGGATGGGATTCGAACCCACGATACGCTGTTAACGTATACACACTTTCCAGGCGTGCGCCTTCAACCACTCGGCCACCCCTCCGCACGCTCCGACTTGAGAGGGGCGCAACATAATGGCGGCCCCGGCCTTCCGCAAGGTCGCGGTGACCCGGCGACGCGGCGCCGGGTGACGGGCTGGCAATGCGCCAGCCTGTCGTGTCTAATGGCGGGAATCGAGCGACGCTGGGGGTGATTCGAAGATGATTGTCGTGCGCGGCATTGGCTGGGCGCTGCTGCTGCTTGCCGTGCTGGTCCTGGTCTATGGCGGCCTGATCTGGCGTGACGGCGTCGCGGTGTTCGAGATGACCGGCGGCGAACACTGGTTCACGGTCGATTTGGAGAGCTTGAATCTGGCCCAGGCGTTGATCCAGCGCTACCTGATTCCATCGCTGTGGGACCCGGTCCTGGTGTCGGTGCTGCTGTGGCCGGTGGCCGGCGGGCTGGCCCTTGTCAGCGCCGTCCTGGCGGTGCCGGGGCTGGTGCTGCTGCTCGCCTTTCGGCGCCGCCGGCGCCACCTAGTCAGCTAGCCCGCGTCTCTCACACTGGCCGCAGTCTGCGTCGCGCGGTCGCGCGACAGTCGGTGGTCGCCGTCCTTGACCAGGGTCAGCCGCACGTCGGTCCCGGCGATCGATTCGGCCAGCCAGCGGCCGATGGTGCCGTCGACGAATCGGCCCTCGGAACGGACGCGGCCGAAATAGTCGAAGCGGACAAAGGCCTGGCCGCGGGCGCCGCTCACGCCTTCCAGGAACCGCGGCTTGATGCCGGTCATATCCGACCGGAACCCGACGCAGAACACCACGCCCGGCATACCGGCGCCGCGATCGGCCAGCCGGCGGTACGCAAGGCTGGCACCGTCCGGCATAGTTAAGGTATAGAAGTCGACCGTTCCACCCATCGTCGGAGAATCCGCGATTGCCGCCTGTCGCAGTAGGGGCGCGACCTAATACCAAGGATCGAGTGGCCGAATCGATGACATCGTCCGGGCCGGTCGTTTTGCAGGTGTTGCCCAGCCTGGAGACCGGCGGCGCCGAGCGCGGCTGCATCGACGTCGCCGCGGCGATCGCCGAGAGCGGCGGCACGGCGCTGGTCGCATCGGCCGGCGGCGCCATGGCGCGCGAACTGCCGCGGGTCGGCGCCCGCCACGTCACGCTGCCGGTCGACACCAAGTATCCGCTGGCGATGCGCGCCAACATCGGCCGCCTGGCCGACCTGATCGCGCGCGAGAACGTCGACCTGGTGCACGCGCGCAGCCGCGCCCCGGCGTGGAGCGCGCTGTTCGCCTGCCGGCGCGCGCGAGTGCCGTTCGTGACCACGTTCCACGCCCGGTACAAGTTCGGCAACCCGTTGAAGAAGCTCTATAATTCCGTCATGGTGCGAGGCGATCGGGTGATCGCCATCTCCGACTACATCGCCCGCCACATCCGTGACAATTATCGCGTCGATCCAGACCGGATCCGGACCATCCCGCGCGGCGTCGACCTCGACATCTTCTCGCCCGAGCGGGTGAGCCCGGAGCGGGTCATCAAGCTGACCCTCGACTGGCGCCTGCCCGACGGCGTGCCGGTCATCTTGATGCCGGCGCGGCTGACCCGCCTGAAGGGCCATGTGGTGCTGCTGAAGGCGCTGGCGCGGCTCGACCGCCAGGACATCCGCTGCCTGATCGTCGGCTCCAACCAGGGGCGCACCGGCTACCGGCGCGAGCTGGAAGCGATGATCGACAAGCTGAAGCTGCAGTCCGTCGTCCACATCACCGACCATTGCGACGACATGGCCGCCGCGTACAAGCTGTCCGACGTGGTGGTCAACGCGTCGACCGACCCGGAGGGGTTCGGCCGAGTCATCGTCGAGGCGCAGGCGCTGGGCCGGCCGGTGATCGCCAGCGATATCGGCGGCCCGCGCGAAACCGTGATCGACGGCGAAACCGGCTGGCTGACGCCGCCGAACGACCCGGCGGCGCTGGCGGCGGCGCTAATGAAGGCGCTGGGGCTCAACGAGTACCAGCGCAAGGCGCTCGCCGAGCGGTCGATCGCCAACGTCGCCCAGCACTACAGCCGGGTGAAGATGACCGACGATACCCTGGCGGTCTACGACGAGGTCCTGGCCGCACCGGTAACCGAGGCGGCGGTCACCGCCTGACGCACGGGCGGCGCCCTCGTGTTCACTTGACTCATGTGGCAATCGACATAGAGTGCCGCGCGCCGAGGAAGCGAAAAGTGGAAGGAATGCGGACGGGCGACGCGGCGGCGGCCAACGGTGGCCGGACAATCTCCATCAGGCTGCCCGACGGCAGCGTCAGGGACTTCGACGGGCCGGTCACCGGCGCGGCGATCGCCGCCGCCATCGGTCCGCGGCTGGCCAAGGACGCCATCGCCATCTCGGTCGACGGCGTGGTCAGGGACCTCGACGCGGCGGTAACCGAGGATGCGAGCGTGGCGATCGTCACGCGCGCCGCACCCGAGGCGCTGGAGCTGATCCGCCACGACGCCGCCCACGTCATGGCCGAGGCGGTGCAGGCGATCTATCCCGGCACCCAGGTGACCATCGGCCCGGCGATCGAGAACGGCTTCTATTACGATTTCGCCCGCGACGACCCGTTCACGCCCGACGACCTGGAAGGGATCGAGGCGAAGATGCGCGAGATCGTCGCCCGCGACGCGCCGTTCACCCGCGAGGTGTGGGACCGCATCGCGGCGATCGAGCACTTCAAGTCCAGGGGCGAAAAGTATAAGGCCGAGCTGATCCACGACCTGCCGGAGGACGAGACCATCACGGTCTACCGCCAGGGCGAGTGGCTCGACCTGTGCCGCGGCCCCCACATGCCGTCGACCGGCCGGGTCGGCCAGGCGTTCAAGCTGATGAAGGTCGCCGGCGCGTACTGGCGCGGCGACCACCGCAACGCCATGCTGCAGCGGATCTACGGCACCGCCTGGCGCACCGACAAGGAGCTGAAGGCCCATCTGACCCAGCTGGAGGAGGCGGAACGGCGCGACCACCGCCGGCTCGGCCGCGAGATGGACCTGTTTCATCTGCAGGAGGAGGCGGCCGGCAGCGTGTTCTGGCACCCCAGGGGCTGGACGCTGTACCGCATCCTGGAGAACTATGTGCGTCGCCGCCTCGACGACGCCGGCTATGTCGAGGTGCGAACGCCGCAGCTGCTGGACCGCAGGCTGTGGGAGCGGTCGGGCCACTGGGAGAAATTCCGCGAGCACATGTTCATCGTGCCGGAGGATGACGGGCGGTTCCTGGCGCTGAAGCCGATGAACTGTCCGGCCCACGTGCAGATCTTCAACCAGGGCATCAAGAGCTACCGCTACCTGCCCATCCGCATGGCAGAGTTCGGCTGCTGCCACCGCAACGAGCCGTCGGGCGCGCTGCACGGCCTGCTGCGGGTCCGCCAGATGACCCAGGACGACGCCCACATCTTCTGCCGCGAGGACCAGGTCACGACCGAGACCATCGCGTTCTGCGAACTGCTGCAGTCGATCTACAGCGACCTCGGGTTCGACGACGTGACCGTCCTGCTGGCAACTCGGCCCGAATTGCGCGCCGGCGACGACGCCACCTGGGACCGCGCCGAGGCCGGGCTGGAGGCGGCGGTCAAGGCGGCCGGCCTGGCCTACGACTACAACCCGGGGGAAGGCGCGTTCTATGGCCCCAAGCTGGAGTTCGACCTGCGCGACGCGATCGGCCGGTCGTGGCAGTGCGGCACCCTGCAGCTCGACTTCGTACTGCCCGAGCGGCTCGACGCCAGTTTTATCGGCGAGGACAGCCAGCGCCACCGGCCGGTCATGCTGCACCGGGCGATCCTGGGGTCGATGGAACGCTTCATCGGCGTGCTGATCGAGCACCATGCCGGCCGGCTGCCGCTGTGGCTGGCGCCGCTGCAGGTGGTGGTGGCGACGATCACCCAGGACGCCGACGACTATGCACGCACGGTGCTCGCGGCGTTGAAACGGGCCGGCCTGCGGGCGGATATCGACCTCCGCAACGAGAAGATCAGCTACAAGGTCCGCGAGCACAGCGTGAAGAAAGTACCAGTGATGCTCGTGGTCGGCAAAAGAGAAGCCGAAGACGGCTCGGTTGCGATCCGCCGGCTCGGCGGAAAGGCGCAAGAAACGCTTGCTCTGGATCGAGCACTCCATACACTTGAGGTTGACGCGCGCTCGCCGGCCGCCGCCCGCGTGGCGGCCGATACCGCGGTCTAGCCGGGTTCACATCGCGAAGGAGTCATTTCATAGCCAGACCACCGCAAAACCTGCCCCCGACCCGCGACGGGCCGAGGGTGAACCAGGACATCGCCGTACGGTCGGTCCGCCTGGTCGACGCCGAGGGAGAGATGATCGGCGTCGTGCCGATACAGGACGCGCTGCGCAGCGCCGAGGATGTCGGTCTCGACCTGGTCGAGATTTCGCCCAACGCCGATCCGCCAGTCTGCAAGATCCTCGACTACGGCAAGTTCAAATACGAGGCGCAGAAGAAGAAGAACGAAGCCCGCAAGAAGCAAAGGGTCATCGATGTCAAGGAGATCAAGCTCCGCCCGAACATCGATGTCCACGACTACGATGTCAAGATGCGCAACGCGCGTCGGTTCATCGGCGACGGCGACAAGGTCAAGGTGACGTTGCGCTTCCGCGGCCGCGAAATGGCGCACCAGGAGCTGGGAATGAACGTGCTGGACCGCGTGCGCGAGGAGCTCGACGAGTTGGCCAAGGTCGAACAGGTGCCGAAGATGGAGGGCCGCCAGATGGTCATGGTGCTGGCCCCGCGCTGACGGGGTCAGGGTTGCGTTATTGCATTATGCCCACCGTCGGCAGGGGTGACCGGCCCCGCGCCGAGCATTATGCAATAATGAGAGCCTGACCCCAGAGCTCGGCGTTGACCTCGTCGGTCAATGCCGTACACTCGGTGCCGTGCTGATCGTGGATTCGCGATGCGATCCACGCATCCCTGGGCTCAACAACGAAAAGGAGGTGATCCGATGTCTAGCGAAAAGCTGGTAGTACCCTCAATCCAGGGTCGATCGCTGGCCGCGGAGCAACCTCTGCGGACGGCGTAAGACCTGCGATCCGGAATCGCGATTGGGCGGTACGCCCATTTCGTGGCAGAGCCGCCGAAAGGCGGCTCTGTTTTTTGTGCCGACGGACCCATCGCCGGCTCAAGCCCGCACGGCTCACACCGACCGCGGCGCAATCCGCTCGACGACGAGATCGGCGATCTCGTCGGGCGACGACGAGACGTCGGCCACGATGACGCTGTCCGCCGCTTGCGGCTCTTCCAGCGCCGCGAATTGGCTGGGCAGCAGAGTCGGCGGCATGAAGTGGTGGTGGCGCCTGGCCATGCGATCGGCGATCTGTGCGGCCGAACCGCGCAGATAGACCAGATGGACGCCGCGCCTGTCGCCGACGATTACGCGCCGATATGACTCCTTGAGCGCCGAACAGGCGATGACCGCGTCCTCGCCGGCGGCGCGCCAGCGGTCGATGGCCGCGGCGATCGACTCCAACCACGGACGGCGGTCGTCGTCGTCGAGGGGAATGCCCTTCGACATCTTCTCGATGTTTTCCTTCGGGTGATAGCGGTCGCCCTCGGCGAAGCACGCGCCCAGGCGCTCGGCGATCAGCGTGCCGACGGTCGTCTTACCGGACCCGCACACCCCCATGACGACGACGATCATCGCGCTCGGCCTTTGGACCAGTCGAAGTGGGCGGCTCCGGGACGGTCGACGCGCTGGAACGTATGCGCGCCGAAATAGTCGCGCTGCGCTTGGATGAGGTCGGCCGAACCGCGGCCGCGCCGATAGCCGTCGAAATAGGCCAGCGCCGACGCCAGCGCCGGCGTCGGCAGGCCGGCGCCCGAGGCCGCCGCAACCGCGGTCCTGAGGCCGCCCTCCGCCTGCTTCATAGCCGCCACGAAGCTCGGGTGAACCAGCAGGTTGGGCAGGTCGGGCCGGTCCTCGAAGGCGGCGGCGATGTCGTTCAGAAGACCGGCGCGAATGATGCAACCGGCCCGCCAGATCCGGGCGATCGTTGCGAACGGCAACGACCAGCCCCGGCCGTGCGACGCCGCGGCCATGACGGCGAAGCCCTGGGCGTAGGCGACGACCTTGCCGGCGAGCAGCGCGTCCTCGAGCGAGCCGATCATCTCGTCGGCGCCCGCCGGTTCGGCGACACGTGCCGTCGCCCCATGGGCGGCCTCGGCGGCGATGCGCTCCTCTTTCAGCGACGACAGCGCGCGCGCGGCCACGGCCTCGTAAATGGTCGGCGCCGGCACGCCCAGGTCCAGCGCCTCGGTCGCGGCCCAGCGCCCGGTCCCCTTCTGGCCGGCCTTGTCGAGGATCAGATCGATCAGCGGGCCGCCGCCCTCGGGGTCCCGGGTGGCGAGAATATCCGCCGTGATCTCGATCAGGTACGACTCCAACGCGCCCGCGTTCCAGTGCCTGAAGATATCGGCCATCTCCGCCGGCGCGATGCCAAGCGCGTGGCGCATCACCGCGTAGACCTCGGCGATCATCTGCATGTCGGCGTATTCGATGCCGTTGTGCATGGTCTTGACGAAATGGCCGGCGCCGTCGCGCCCCAGACGGGCGGCGCACGGGTCACCGGCGGCGACCGCCGCGATAGAGTTGAAGATCGACGCGACGCGGTCGTAGCCCTCGGCCGAACCGCCGGCCATGATCGACGGACCGTTCCGGGCGCCCTCCTCGCCACCGGAGATGCCGACGCCGAGATAGTGGATGCCGGCCAGCGCCGGCACGTCGCAGCGCCGGATCGTGTC
>JAZFQW010000212.1:0-9225 GCA_036445335.1 Alphaproteobacteria bacterium
CCTGCAGATCTCGCCGGCGTCGACCAACCCGGCGCTGACCGACGACGGCGGCGAAAACGTGTACCGCGTCTGCGGCCGCGACGACCAGCAGGGCCTGATCGCCGCGCAGTATCTGGCCGACAACTACTCAGGCGCCAATATCGCCATCATCCACGACAAGACGGACTATGGTAAGGGGCTCGCCGACGCGACGCTGGCGGCGCTCAACCACGCCGGCGTCAGCGAGACGCTTTACGAGGCGTACACCGCGGGCGAAAGCGATTATTCCGCCCTGGTGTCGAAGCTGAAGGCGGAAAACATCGACGTCCTCTATGTCGGCGGCTCCCACACCGAGGCCGGGCTGATCGTGCGCCAGATGCGCGAGCAGGGCCTGGACACCCAGCTGATCTCCGGCGACGCGCTGGTCACCGACGAATACTGGTTGATCACCGGCGCCGCCGGCGAGGGCACGCTGATGACCTTCGAACCGGATCCGCGCAATTTCCCCGAGGCCGTCCAAGTGGTCGCCAAGTCGCGCGCCCAGGGTTACGAGCCGGAGGGCTTCACGCTGTATACCTACGCCGCGATCCAGGTGTGGGCGCAGGCGGCCGAGATCGCCGGCACCACCGACCTCGAGGAGATGATGGAGGCGCTCAACAGCAACACGTTCAGCACCGTGCTGGGCGATATCACCTTCAACGGCAACGGCGACATCCTGCAGCCGGCCTACGTCTGGTACGAGTGGTCCGACGGCACCTACAGCGAGATCAACTGACGCCGGCCGCCGGCACCGATCCCTTAACGAGCCCGGCGACCGCCGCCGGGCCCTTTTTTCTGCACCACGCGACCCCTTCGGCAAGCGCATATGCCGATTGCGTCCGGTGGTCAGCTGTGTAATGTAGCGCCGCTTTGCGCAAACTATAGGCTCGGATCGCCGCCCTGCCGTCACCAAGACCTTGCTTGCATTGGCCGGGCCCCGGCCGAAAGCGGCGGCGCCGTCACGACCGGACATCTCGCTGACCGATCGAAAGGGCTGCCCATGGACTCGGCCCGGCAACCGGCCGACGTCGCCACGCGCGGCCTGGACAAGGACGCGCTGAAGCGGTCGTTCCTGGAAGGGCTCGTCTATTCCGTCGGCAAGGATCCCGACCACGCCACCGACCACGACTGGTTCGCCACCGTCGCGCTGTCGGTGCGCGACCGGCTGGTCGACAACTGGATGGACTCCACGCGCGGCTACTACGAGCGCGATCAGAAGCGGGTCTATTACCTGTCGCTGGAGTTCCTGATCGGCCGCCTGCTGACCGATTCGATGGCCAGCCTGGGCATCGTGGAGGCCTGCCGCGAGGCGCTGGAGGAGATCGGCGTCGACCCCGACCGGGTGTTCGACGTCGAACCGGACCAGGCGCTGGGCAACGGCGGGCTGGGCCGGCTCGCCGCCTGCTTCCTGAACAGCATGGCGACGCTGGGCATCGCCGGATACGGCTATGGCATCCGCTACGAGTTCGGCATGTTCGAGCAGCGCATGGACCGCGGCTGGCAGGTCGAGTTCCCCGAGGACTGGCTGCAGTTCGGCAACCCCTGGGAGTTCGAGCGCCCCGAGGTCGCCTATCCGGTCGATTACTACGGTCATGTCGACGAGGCGCGCGACACCGACGGTGAGCGCCGTTACCAGTGGGTCGACACCCAGCGGGTCCTGGCGGTTGCCTACGACACGCCGGTGGTCGGCTGGGGCGGCAAGAACGTCAACACCTTGCGCCTGTGGGCGGCCAGGCCGACCAACCGGTTCAGCCTGGCCGACTTCAACCGCGGCGACTATATCGGCGCGGTCGAACAGAGGGTGATGTCGGAAAACCTGTCGCGCGTGCTCTATCCCAACGACGCCACCGAGATGGGGCAGGAGCTGCGTCTGAAGCAGGAATATTTCTTCACCGCCGCGTCGCTGCAGGACATCCTGCGGCGCTATCGCCAACACCACGACGGCTTCGACCAGTTGCCGGACAAGGTGGCGATCCAAATCAACGACACCCACCCGGCCATCGCGGTGCCCGAGCTGATGCGCCAGTTGATGGATCATCACCGGCTGGACTGGGAAACCGCCTGGCGGCTGACCAGCAACTGCATCGCCTACACCAACCATACGCTGATGCCCGAGGCGCTGGAGACCTGGCCGGTGCGCCTGCTGGAGCGCGTGCTGCCGCGCCACATGCAGATCATCTACGACATCAACGCGCGATTCCTGAAGCGGGCGCGCCGGACGCCGGACGCCGACGACGCGTGGCTGGCCGGTCTGTCGCTGATCGACGAGCACGGCGACCAGCGGGTGCGCATGGGCAATCTCGCCTTCCTGGGCAGCTTCAAGGTCAACGGCGTGTCGGCGCTGCACACCGACCTGATGAAGCGGACCGTGTTCAAGGATCTGCACCGGCGGTTCCCCGGCCGAATCACCAACAAGACCAACGGCATCACGCCGCGGCGCTGGCTGCACCAGTGCAATCGGGCGCTGTCGGCGCTGATCACCGACCGGATCGGCGACGGCTGGCCGGCCGACCTGGAACGCATCGCCGCGCTCAACGAGGCGGCCGACGACGCCGATTTCCGCGCCGCGTTCGCCGACGCCAAGCAGCACAACAAGGGCCGGCTGGCCGATCACATCGCCCGCACCATGGGGATCGACGTCGATCCGCTGGCGATGTTCGACGTGCACATCAAGCGGATCCACGAGTACAAGCGGCAGCTGTTGAACCTGCTGCAGACCGTGGCGCTGTACAACGCCATGCGCGACCAGCCGACCGCCGATTGGCGGCCGCGGGTCAAGATCTTCGCCGGCAAGGCGGCTCCGGCCTACATCATGGCGAAGCTGATCATCAAGCTGGCCAACGACATCGCCCGCGTGGTCAACCAGGACCCGGCGGTCCGCGACCTGCTGAAGGTGGTGTTCCTGCCGAACTACAACGTCACCCTGGCGGAAAAGATCATCCCGGCGGCCGACCTGTCGGAGCAGATCTCGACCGCCGGCATGGAGGCGTCGGGCACCGGCAACATGAAGCTGGCGCTCAACGGCGCGCTGACCATCGGCACCCTCGACGGCGCCAACGTGGAGATCGGCGAACGGGTCGGCGACGACAACATCTTCATCTTCGGGCTGACGGCGGCCGAGGCCGCCGAGCTTAAGGCCGGCGGGACCTTCGATCCGCGCGCCATCGTCGACGCCGACCCGCGTTTGAAGCGGGCGCTCGACATGATCGGCAGCGGCGTGTTCTCGCCCGACGATCCCGGCCGGTTCCGGCCGATCGTCGACAGCCTTCTGGACGGCGACTGGTTCCTGGTGTCCGCCGACTTCGCGTCCTACGTGGCGGCGCAGGACGAGACCGACCGTGCATTCGCCGACCGCGACGACTGGATGCGACGGGCGGTGCTGAACACCGCCAATGTCGGCTGGTTTTCGTCCGACCGGACGGTCCGGGACTACGCCGACGAGATCTGGCAGGCCCTTCCGCCGCGTGTCTAGCCCGCCGAGTGAGGGCGTGAAGGGGTGGGTGCAGGACTCATCCCCTTACCGGGAACTTCTGCGAGATATCGGGTCATCACCGAATTCCGGGACGGCCGGTTGATCGTCGATCCGCTCGAGAGCCTCGATGGTCCGGGCTACGCGGCGCGGGGCAGGCTCACCTTCACGCTGAGGCCGCCGACGGGGCGGTTGGCGGCGATCACGTGGCCGCCCACCGCCTCGATGTTCTGCCGCACGATCCACAACCCGATTCCGAAATGGGTGCCGGAATCGCGGCCCTCGGCCTCGCCGTCGCCGCGCTCGTGCATCCGGCCGCGCTGCGAAACATAGCGCTCGAAAATGCGTTCGAGGTCGGCCGGGTCGACCCCGGGTCCGTAATCCTCGACCGTCAGCTCGGCGAATTTGCCGCTCCGGCGTACGCCGACATCAATATTGCCACCCGCCGGTGAAAAGCTGACGGCGTTGTCGACCAGATTCTCGATGACGGTTTCCAGCATGTCCTCGGTTGCCCGCACCTTGACGCTCTTGTCCAATCTGAGGGAGAAGCGCGGATGGTCGCCGCCGCCCAGCGCGGCGTGGTCGCCCAGCATGCGGCCGACCAGGTCCGACAGGTCGACATCCTGCCACGGCGGCTGCAGCAAGTCGGCGGTGGCGCCGTCGATGTGCTGGGCGCACGACACCAGACTGTCGAGGCGAATGATCGACTGTTCGATCATGTCGATGGCTCGGCCGCCGCGGCCCTCGGTATTGACCAGCCGCTTCAACGGCTCCACCGATTGGCGGATGACGCCGATCGGCGTCTTGAAGGCATGCGCGTTGTCCTCGGCTGCCCGCCGGATGTTTTCGGCGGAGCTGCGCAGGCTGTACACCAGCCGGTCGAAATCCTGCGCCACCGACTGCAGTTCGGGCATGGTGTTCTGCGACGCGAAGGAGTCGGCGCGTTCCATAGTGTAGCCGATGCGCTGCGCCAGCCGGCCGAACCGGCGCAAGTTGCTCCAGGTGCCGGCGAAGATGGCCAGCACCAGGACCGCCATCGCTGCGTAGATCAGCATGGCCACGCGAACCTCTGGCGTCTTCCAGTAGGGCTGGCCGATCGACGAGCCCAGGATCGCCACCGAGTCCTGGGACGTCACGATCGCCCAACAGCCGAAATCGGTGTTAATCGGCGTGATCGACGTCAGCACCTCCTGCCCGCCGCCGGCGGTGGGCAGCCGCAGCGCCAGCGGCACGTTGCCGCTGCAGGTCTGCCCCAGGCGCCCCAGAATGCCCTGCTCCAGAAGCTCCTCGCGCTCGCGGTCGAGGAACGCGCTGGGAACCGGCGGTGCGGCGGCGACGTAATAGAACCCCAGGGCGCTGGGCACGGCGGCCGGTCTCAGCAGCAGCTTGACGCGGGCATCGCTGTTGACGAACTGCGACAGGTCCTCGACGATTTCGGTCGGAATGCCGGTCTCCGCGTTCTGCAGGTAGCGCCCCAGGGCCCGGGCGATCAGTTCGCCCTGCAGCTGGGCATCGGTCAGCAGCAGTTCCTGCTTTTCGCGGTCGGCGGCCAGGAACTGGTGATACACCAAGATCGGCACGGTGACGAAGACGATCACCAGCACGACCAGCCGGATCGCCAGGGATCGCAGAAACCAGGGAGCGCGCCGGGCAACCGCGCCGCCAGCGCGGTCGGTCGCCGAGTTAGCCCGCATTTCTCACACTGGCCCCGGTCCGCGCGGCGCCGTCGCGCCGACAGGGCGGGACAGGCGCGCGGCGCGATGCCGTCGCGCGTTCTCCTGGCGGCTCGCACCGCCGGGACGCGACGCAGACCGTGACCGGCCTGAGAGACGCGCACTAGGCACCGCCGCTTCTCCAGCGGTAGCCGAAGCCGGGGTAGTTTTCGATCTGGTCGAAATCGGGGTCTTCGGCGCGGAACTTCTGCCGGATCCGCTTGATGAAGGCGCGCACGTTGGCGCGGTAGCCCGCCACCCCATAGCCGGCGATGAACCCGGCGCCTCGGGCCAGGTCGTAGATCTCCCGGTAGGACAGGTCCTGGCCCGCCCGCGACGCCATGACCCGCACGATCTTGAACTCGGTCAGGGTCAGGTCGACCCGGCGGGTGTTCCACAGCGCCCGGCAGGCGCCGAGATGGAGCTCCAGCACGCCGAACGTGACCGTGTCGGCCTCGGCCGGCGTGTCGTCGTCGGCCGAGAGGCTCTTCTGGCCGCCGGTTATGAGCTGCATGCGCTTCAACAGAATGGAGAAGCTGCGCGACTTTTCGACGTAGTCGATGGCGCCGCCGGCCAGCGCCGATTCCTCGTAGATCTGATCGCTGAGCACCGTCAGAAAGATGACCGGGACATCGACGCCATGGTCGCGAAGGCGCCTCAGCACCTCGATCCCGTCCAGATTGGGCATCCGCCAGTCCAGCAGGACGATGTCGGCGGTGCCGCCGTCGTCGCGGAAATAGTTGAGCGCCCCTTCGCCGCTGCCGAACGACACGACGTCGTAGCCCTCGTCGACGAGATTCATCCCGAGCGCTTCGCGAAACAGCTCGTCATCGTCGACAAGCGCGACGCGAACGCTACTAGCTTCTTCGTTCACTCGCTTGTGCGACGAGATCTGATAGGCAACGTTGGTCGACATCGTTGGCATCGTCGTTGCTGGTCACATCGTACGACAGTACTCGAAAATTTCGCGTGGTGACCTCCATAAAGAAGAACACTCTAAGCACGCACTCCTCCGAGGCGTACTGCCACGACAACGCGGGCGGGATCTCTTCCACCCAGATCGGTTCGCCCAGAAGATCGCGAACCTCCGCCTGGTCGTAGCCGACAACACTTGCCAGATCCGACGGAATCGCCGCTATCTGATCCGACGGCGGCTCGGGCTTCGGCCGCGGTATCGGCAAAGGTCCCAAAAGCGTGACATGACCAACCGTCTGATCGTCCTCCGTCGACGCCACGTCGACCTGCTGGATCGGCGGTAAGAGGGCACACGCGCTCAGCAAGCCTACAGCGCAAAGTGCCGCCAGGGCCTGGTGAGGGGACCTTATGAGAGCACGATGCCTGTACGCCATGTCCAAGTTATCCGCGACGTGATTATCGGAACACACCGCATATACTTTACCGTGTCTTCCTGCACGACCGACGACACCGGGGCGATCCGGCCGCAGACCGAACAGGAGATCGGAATATTATCTAACAATAAGTTTAGATTGTGTTTCCAATGAGTCAACGGCGTTGCCGGCCAGCGATATTGCCGGTCGCGGCCCGTCGGCGACGACAACCGAAGCTCCCGCCGGGCCACCCCGCCGCCGGCGACTCGCGAAAATCCGGACGGATAGATAAAAATCACGCAGTATCAATATGTTAGGCGATGTCACAACTTTAACACAACCCGACCACCCGGGGTCCTGATACAACATCAATCGTCCATGTTATCAATCTAAGGCGGGTGAACCTACTGGGTCTCCCGCCTCTTTTTTTGTCCGCCCGGCGGAGCCGCGAAACGCCCGGCCGCTAGCGGGCCTGTCACACCTTTAACACAACCGGCACTCGCCGCCCGCTGTAAGAGTCCCCGGGCGTGGACGGCTCGACTGCGTGCGCCGCTTCCCGGCGCGACACCGGCAGGCGGCGCCGCTGATCGGCGACAGACACCGGATTCGACGACCAGTAGGGATCGGAAAGATAACAACGCAAGGATCCGATCACAGGCGCGCCGGCCGGTCTGCCGGCCTGTTCGGCCGCGCCAGTGTCGCCGCCGCGACGATCTCGTATCGATGCGCCGGCGGTTGCGGCGCAGCCCCGCCCCCGGGCACCAGGTTGTCATCATGCTGACGCGGTTCATGACCGCGCTGCTCTCGGTCATCCTGGCGGCGATGGCTGTGCTGCTGGCGATCGGATCGGCGGCGTCGGGCGAACGGCAGATCGGAATTCTTGGTCTCGACGACCGGGTGACTCTGGATTCGGCGACGTGGCCCTGGTCGGCGATCGGCCGCGTCAACCTTGCGTCCGGCGGGTTCTGCACCGGCGCGCTGATCGGCCCGCGCCATGTGCTGACCGCGGCGCACTGCCTGTACGACCGGGACGATCTGGCGTGGATCGAGCCCGCGGACCTGGAATTCGTCGCCGGCTACCATCGCGGCACATTCATCGCCAAATCGACCGTGCACGAGATAATTTTTGCGGCCGGCGACCACGCCTACGGCGATCTCATCGCCGAGAAGCCGACCCATAACTGGGCCATCCTGGTGCTCAGCGACCAATTGGACATCAGCCCGATCCCGTGGCGGGTCATGGGACCGGGCGGACTGTTCTCGGCGCTGGAGGACGGGGACGGCACGCTGGTGCGGGCCGGTTACAGCGAGGACAGGTCGGAGACCCTGTCGGCCCATGTCGGCTGCGACCTGGCCGGTATCAGCACGCTCAACGGGATGCTGCTGCACGGCTGTGACGCGACCCTGGGCGATGCCGGCTCGCCATTGCTGTTGATGAGCCCGGGCGGTCGCGCCGACCTGCTGGCGATCAATGTGGCGGTCCGGCGCGACTCGACCGCCGCGGTCGGCGTCGCGGTTCCGGCCTCGGCCTTCGATTCCGCTGCCAGAACCGCGATCGGGTCACCATAATCCCGCTTCTCTCACACTGGCCGTGTCCGGTGTTGCGGGCGCGAGCAGCCCGCACCGTTGGCCAACCGTCCGGAACGATGGAACTTCCGGCCAGATTCGCCCTTTTGGCCCGTGGCGCGTCTGCTATAAGAGCGCGCCGTTCCACGACGGCCGCGGCTTTTCGACGAAATCTCCGCGACCGCCTATTGAACCGAAGGCGGGTAATTCCTAATCTTTAATGTAGGATAATTTATTTCCAGCAAATTATTATGTAAAAAGGGGTCTGCGACCGACCATGTTCGGATACTTGGACGCGCTGGAAGCGCGCTCGATCTATATCCTGCGCGAGGCCTTCAATCGCATCGAGCCGCTCGGCATGCTGTGGTCGGTCGGCAAGGACAGCAACGCCCTCTTGTGGATGGCGCGCAAGGCGTTCTTCGGCCGCGTCCCGTTCCCGGTCGTTCAGCTCGACACCGATATGGAATTGCCGGAGGTCTACGCATTTCGCGACCGCCTGGTCGCCGACTGGGACCTGAACCTGGTGGTCGAGCCGTGCCCGCCCGAAGCGGAGATGGATACGACGCTGCCGCCGGCGACCCGCGCGGCCGCCCGCAAGACCGAGGGGCTGCGCCGGCTGCTCGACCGCGACGGGTATCGCGGGATCATCGCGGGCATTCGCCGCGACGAGCAGAGCACCCGCGCCAAGGAGCGGGTGTTCAGCCCGCGCACCCAGGATGGCGCCTGGGACTTCCGCGATCAGCCGCCGGAACTGTGGGACCAGTACAAGACCGATCTTCCCACCGGGACCCATGTGCGCGTCCACCCGCTGCTGCATTGGACCGAGCTAGATATCTGGCGCTACACCAAGCGGGAGGGCATCCCCGTCGTACCGCTCTACTTCGCCCGCGACGGCAAGCGCTATCGATCGCTGGGCGAGCAGAACATCACTTTCCCGATCGACAGTGACGCCGCGACGATCGACGACATAATCGCCGAGCTGGAGGTGACCCGCACGCCGGAACGGGCCGGCCGCGCGATGGACCACGAGGCCGAGGATTCGTTCGAGCGCCTGCGCAGCAGCGGCTACATGTAATACCAAGGATCGCTGATAGTGACCCATTTGACCGGGTTCCCTTGTCCGCTCGTCAGG
>JAZFQW010000213.1:0-3272 GCA_036445335.1 Alphaproteobacteria bacterium
TCGGCGCAGTTCCTGTTGACGACGATGGACCCGGCCGGATTTCAACTGTTCTCGCTGGTCGCCATCATCATCTCGCTGTCGCTGGTGCCACTTACCCTGGCGCACGTCACGTCGCCGGCGGCGATTGTCACCAGGCGGCTGGGCCTGCGCGCGCTGGTGCGGCTGTCGCCGTTGGGCGTCGCCGGCTGTTTCGCCGCCGGGCTGATCACCAGCGCGTTCAACTCCATGGCGCCGGTCTACGCCAGGGCGATCGATCCGTCCCCCGACTGGGTCGCGACCTTCATGATGGTGGCGGTGTTCAGCGGCCTCGTCCTGCAGGTGCCGTTGGGCCGGCTGTCCGACCGGTTCGACCGCCGGCGGGTGATCCTCGGCCTGACCGTTGCCGTCGTCGCCGCGGCGGTCGGGCTGGGGGCGCTGGGGGCGCAGTCGACCTGGATCCTGCTGCCGCTGCTGTCGTTGTTCTGCGGCCTGATCTACACCCTGTATCCGATCAGCTTTTCGCATGCCAACGACTTCATGGAGCCGGACCAGCTGGTGCCGGCAGCGGCCGGCCTGCTGTTGGCCTTCGGCGCCGGCGCGATGATCGGGCCGGTCGCCGGCGCCACGGCGATGGCGCGGTTCGGCAACGCCGGATTGTTCTTTTGTGTCGCCGCCATGGGATTGACGCTTTCGCTGTTTACGATCTACCGCATGAGTCGCCGCGAGGCGCGGCCCAACGAGGAACAGGGGGGCTTTCTGGTCATGGCGCAGACGACGCCAGCGGTCAGCGAGCTGGATCCGCGCCATGTACCCGGCGACGCCGACCAACTGGCCTTCGCCTTCGATGACGACAGGACGTCTTAGTGCTGGCAACCACCGGAGCGTTCGGCAACCAGTTCCTGGTCCCGTTCAGCGCGCTGACGACCCTGCTCGCGCTCATTGGCACTGGGCTTTGGTCGTCGCAGCTGAGCGGCCACAACCAATGGCGGGTGCCGGCCGCGGCGTTGGTCGGCAGCATCGTCGGCACTGCCCTGCCGCAGCTGGATATCGTCCTGCCCTTTGGCGCGTGGGTGCTGCCCGGCTCGGTCGCGGCGCTGGGCTTTCTGATCGCGTTGGACGCGGTGATCAACGGCTGGATCGCGATGGTGTTGATCTGCGTCGCGTTCGGCTACCACGGCCAGGACATCGGACCGTCAGGGGGCGCGGCGCTCGGCTGGGCCGGGTTCGGCGCCGGCACGATCACCGCGATCGCCGCCGGGATCGGCTTCGACACGATCATTGTGCAGGCCACCTCGGGGCGCATCGTCCGCCTGGCCGGCGGCGCGATCGCGGTGGTCGGCGGCTGGTTGTTCTACCGGGCGTTCGTCTAGGACCGGGTGGCGGCCATGCCTATGCGGGGGCGGCGGCACGTGTTGTAATGGCGACGGCAAGGGGATCGTCCCGGCGATGAAGCCCGACTACAAAGAACGAGACCCCTACCGGCGCCTGTTGACCGGCCGCAAGGCACTCGGCGCGCTGACCCTGGCGGTGTTCCTGGTCGCCGCGGCGATCGTCAGCGTTTCGGCGCAGGAAATCCGCTTCTTCCGCATCGGCACCGGGTCGACCGGTGGCACCTATTTTCCGATCGGCAGCATCATCGCCAGTGCGATATCCGGCCCGCCGGGCGCGCGGCCCTGCGAGCGCGGCGGCAGCTGCGGCGTGCCGGGTCTGATCGCGGTGGCGCAGGCAAGTGCCGGATCGGTGGAGAATCTCGAGAACATCCGCGCCCGCATCATCGATTCCGGACTGGCCCAGTCGGATACAGCGTTCTGGGCCTATACCGGCACCGGGCTGTACCAGGCCGACGGCCCGATCGAGGATCTGCGGGCGATCGCCCATCTCTATGCCGAGCTGGTGCACGTGGTGGTTGCCGCCGACGGCGGCATCGAATCGGTCGCCGACTTGCGCGGTCGGCGGGTGTCGCTCGGCAAGGTGGGCTCGGGCACGTTGATCGACGCGCGAATCGTCATCGCCGCGTACGGTCTGTCCGAAGCCGACATGGAGCCGAGCTATCTGAGTCCGGAATCGTCGAGCGACCGGCTCCTGGGCGGTGAGATCGACGCATATTTCGTGGTCGGCGGCGCGCCGTTCCTGGCAGTCGACGACCTGGCGCGGCGCATGCCGATCCGCCTGCTGGCGATCGAGGAAGAGGCCGCCGAGACGCTGCTGGAACAACAGCCCTTCTTCGCCGCGGTCGAGCTGCCGGGGGACGTCTATTCGGGAGTCGGCCCGGTGCAGACAGTCGCCGTCGGGGCCGACTGGCTGACCTCGGCCACGCTCGACGATGACCTGGTCTACGGGGTCACCCGCGCGCTGTGGCATCCGACGACGCGGGTGCTGCTCGACAACGGCCACGCCCGCGGCGCCGAAATCCGCCTCAAGGACGCGCTGCGCGGCTTGGCGATCCCGCTGCATCCGGGCGCCGAGCGCTACTACCGCGAGGTCGGCATGCTGCCGGCCGACGACCCGCGATAGCGTGACCCATTTTCCGGACGCGGGCTACGGGTCCGCGATCACCCAGGGCTCGGCCCTCGCCGCCGCCGTCCATCGGCGCATCGCCGGCAGGGCGGTGACCGCCTCGACATAGCCGCCGCAGATCGGGTCCAGCGGCACCGCGTAGGTCACCATGCGGGTGGCGACCGGGGCGTACATCGCGTCGGCGATGCCGAATTGGCCAAACAGAAATGGCCCGCCGGCGCCGAACCGCGCCCGGCAGTCCCGCCACAGGGCGCCGATCCGGTCGATGTCGACGCCCGCGCGCGCCGCCTCGGCGCCGGCCGACGGCGCGCGCTTGAGGTCCATCGGCAGGTGCCGGCGCAGCGCCGCGAAGCCGGCATGCATCTCCGCCGACACCGCCCGGCCGATCGCGCGCGCCGTTGCGTCGGCCGGCCATAGGCCAGCGGCGGGAAATCGCTCGGCGAGGCATTCGCCGATTGCCAAGCTGTCCCAGACGGTCAGGCCGTCGACCTTCAGGACCGGCACCCGGCCGGCGGCGGAGTGCACGAGGATCTCGGCTTGCGTCTCGGGCCGATCGAGCGGAACGACGATCTCGTCGAAGTCGGCGCCGGTCGCCGTCAGCATCAGCCAGCCGCGCAGCGACCACGACGAATACGCCTTGTTCCCGATCACCAGCGTGATGGTGGTCATCGCGATCTCCTAGCCTGCATTTCTCATACTGGCCACGGTCTGCGTCGCGTCCGGACGGTCCGATCCGCCAGGAGAGTGCCGAAGAGCGTAGCGCCGCTACCGTCGAG
>JAZFQW010000214.1:0-3569 GCA_036445335.1 Alphaproteobacteria bacterium
CTCTCGAATATTGCCGCCGTCCTGACTCTCTCGCGGTGCCACAGACGCGCTAGCCGATTTCAGGCAGGGGGATGGTGCCGATAGCGGATCGCCGCCGTGCGGCCACAGGAGAGCGCCGGAATGGGAAAGCCGCCACGATGGATGCAGCGGTCGATCCGGTCGGCCAGCCAGCCGATCAGCGGCTGGATCAGGATCGCGCCGGCGGCGAACACCGATATCAGCAGCACCGCCGCCGCCGGCTCGAATCCGCTGCGCAGGCCATAGACCGGCAACAGCGCGAACACCGTGCCCTCGCCGAATCCCGACATGAACCCGGCCGCCATCGCCACCGGCGCCGCGCCCACGGCGGCCAGCACGCCCATCGGCGACGGCTTCTCCGCCATCGCCGGCGCCAGCCGGCGCGCCGCCGCCACCGGCAGGCAGGCTAGGCACAACAGGCCGGCGCCGACCAGGAACGGCAAGGCGCCTTCGGTCCCGGTCAGGTTGAGCAGCAGCGGGCCAACCGCCACGCCGCCGCCCCACAGGCTGGCGTACAGCGCCAGGACGCGCCCGCGCCGCCGCCCGGTCGCCAGGCTGTTGACCCAGGTCTCACCGACGATCCAGTCGAGCGCGCCGCCGAGGCCCAGCGCGATCCGCAGCAGGAACCACACCGCCAGCACCGGCACCATGGGAAACGCCGCCAGCGCCGCCGCCGACAGCAGCAGCCCGCCGACGATCGCCGGCACCGGGCCGACCCGGTTGATCACCCACGGCACGAACGGTCCGACCGCCAGCAGGGTGACCGACTGCGCCGCGGCGTTGAGGCCGATGGCCAGGCTGCCATGGCCCGCCGCCGCCATCACCAGGGCGACCAGCGGCGTCGTCATGCCGATGCTGATCCCCGCCGCCACCGCGCTGGTTAGCACCGCGGTCAGGCTGAGCCGCCGCTCGGCGAGCGCGATGTCGGTCGTCGTCATGGCCCGACTGTATAGCGGCAGCCGCGCCGCCGGGCCAGCGGTCCCATCCCGGCCGGCCACCGCCGTCATTTGCGCCATCGGGAAGATACCGGGACGCCTAGTCCGCATCTCTCACACTGGGTCTGCCCTCGCCGTCGACGCCGGCGACGGAACGCCGCGCACCTGGCCGTCGTGCCCGCCGTCCGCGGGTGCTTGACACGCCGCGCTCTCCGGTGCCCTTTGTCATCCTATGCGGGTATTCTTCGTCTTGGCCGTCGCGCTGTCCGTTGCCGGCTGCGAGTCTCAGCCGCCCGGCCAGTGCACGTTCGTCAGCGTCAGCGATCTGGCGGTGCCGCGCGACGGCCAAAGCAAGACGTTGATCTGCAATCCGCAGCGCGTGAACCCGGGCCGCGTCAACCGGTACTTCCCGACGCCGCCATGACGCCGCAACCGCTCACGCCTGAAAGTCCAACCTCCAATCGCGGTAGCGCTCGGGGTCGTCGATCCAGTTCTCGCGGACCTTGACGAACAGGCTGAGATGGACCCGGCGGTCCAGGATCTCCTCCAGCTCGTGCCGTGCCGCGCTGCCGATCGCCTTGATCATGCTGCCGCCCTTGCCCAGCACGATGGCCTTCTGGCTGTCGCGCTGGACGTAGACGATCTGCGCGATCCGGACGCTGCCGTCGTCGCGCTCGTCCCAGCTCTCGGTCTCGACGGTCGCCGAATAAGGCAGCTCCTGGTGCAGCCGCAGGAACAGCTTCTCGCGCGTGATCTCCGCCGCCAGCAGCCGTTCGGGCATGTCCGAAATCTGGTCCTCCGGATACAGCCACGGGCCGGCCGGCACCCTGGCCGCCAGCACGGCGCGCAGGTCGGCGACACCGTCGCCGTCGAGGGCGGAGATCATGAAGGTGTCGGTGAAACCGCCGTCGGCGTTCAGTTCGGCGCTCAGTGCCAGCAGGCGTGGCCGCTTGACCGCGTCGACCTTGTTGAGCGCCAGGATCGCCGGCCGGCCCGCCGTCGCCAACTTCGCCACGATCGACCGCGTGTCCCGGTCGATGCCGCCGCGCGCGGCGTCGACCAGCAGCACCACCAGATCGGCGTCATGGGCGCCCTGCCAGGCGGCGGCGACCATCGCCCGTTCCAGCCGGCGCTTCGGCGTGAAGATGCCTGGCGTGTCGATGAAGATGAGCTGGCTGTCGCCCTCAAGGGTGAGGCCCAGCACCCGCGCGCGCGTCGTCTGCACCTTCGGCGTGACGATCGCCACCTTGGCCCCGACCAGCCGGTTGATCAGCGTCGACTTGCCGGCGTTGGTCGCGCCGACCAGCGCGACGAAACCGCACCGCGTCTGGCGGCCGTCGGTCACGCCAGGTCCGCCGCCGCCCCGGCCTCCAGTGCATCCAGCAGCCGTACCGCCGCCTGCTGTTCGGCGGCGCGCTTCGACGAGCCGCTGGCCGACACCGCCGGCCGGCCGGCGACCTCGACGCTGATTTCGAAGAGCGGTGCGTGATCGGGGCCGGAGCGCGACACGGTCTGGTAGCGCGGCAGCGGCAGGCCGCGGGCCTGCGCCCATTCCTGCAGCGCTGTCTTGGCGTCCTGCGGCGGCCGCTCGTGCCGTTCGATCGAGCCCGCGAACGCCGCGCGGATGAACCGTTGTGTCGGCGTCAGGCCGCCGTCCAGGTACAGCGCGGCGATCACCGCCTCGCAGGCGTCGGCCAGGATCGTCTCGTTGTCGCGGCCGCCGGCCTCCTCCTCGCCCGCGGACAGCATCAGGAAGCGGCCGAGGCCGATCCGGCCGGCCACCTCCGCCAGGGCCTCGCGCCGGACCAGCGCGGTGTGGCGCATCGCCAGCGACCCCTCGGCCTCGGCCGGAAACCGCTCCAGCAGCCACTCGGCGATCACCAGGCCCAATACCCGGTCGCCGAGGAACTCCAGTCGCTCGTAGCCGAACTGGGCGCCGCCGCGGTCCTGCGGGTTAATGCTGGGATGGGTCATCGCCTCGCGCAGCAGCTCGGTCCGCGAGAAGTCGTGGCCCAGGACCCGCGCCAGGCAAGCGGCATCGAATCCGGCCTCGGTCACCATGACCGCGGTCAGTCGACGCCCGTGAACATGCGCCCGGCGCGCAACGCCCACGGCCACTTCCAGACCTGCCAAAAGGCGGCACCATCCAGGCTGAACCACAGGAATTCCGCGCGGCCTACCAGGTTCTCCGCCGGCACGAAGCCAACCGAGCTCAGCACCCGGCTGTCGGTGCTGTTGTCGCGGTTGTCGCCCATCATGAAGTAATGGCCGTCGGGCACCACATAGAGTTCGGTGTTGTCCAGCCTGCCGCCGTCGCCGCGTTCCTCCAGGATGTAGTGCTGCCGCCCGCCGGGCAGCGTCTCGATGAAGCGCTGAATCCTGACCGTCCGGCCGAACGAATCGGTCGTCTCGTGGTGGTCCACCCGTTCGCGCTCGACCGGCACGCCGTTGATGTGCAGGATGCCGCCGCGCATCTGGATGCGGTCGCCGGGCAGGCCGATCAGACGCTTGATGTAGTCGACCGATGGGTCCCGCGGCAGCTTGAACACGAGGACATCGCCGCGCTCGGGCACCGAGTTGAGGATCCGTCCGTCGAACAGCGGCAGGCCGAAGGGG
>JAZFQW010000215.1:0-5660 GCA_036445335.1 Alphaproteobacteria bacterium
GCGCGGGTGTCAGGAGCGGGCGCGCCGGCGATGCCGGGCGCATCGTCAAGCGTCCGCGACTCCGCGCTCGCGCCTCCCTGGTCGACCCGCAGTGCTGCGATTTTAAGGGCGTGGGACGTCGGCTGGCGCCGCTCGCGATGCGTCGGGCATCGCCACGCGACGCCATCCTAGCCCAAGCCCTTGAAAACGCGGTGCGGACCATAAGCATTACTCGGACAGGCTCCTAGGTCCGTCGCGGCGGTGGCGACCATGGGGCGGGTGCACGTCGTCGGCGCCGGGCTGGCCGGGCTGGCCTGTGCGGTCAGGCTGGTCGGCGCCGGGCGGGCGGTTACCCTGTACGAGGCGGCCGGCCAGGCCGGCGGCCGCTGCCGGTCGTACTTCGACGACGTAATCGGCCACACCATCGACAACGGCAACCACCTGATGCTCAGCGCCAACGCGGCGACGCTGTCGTACCTGGACGAGATCGGCGCCGGCGACAGCTTGACCGGCCCGCCCGGCGCGGAATTCCCGTTCGTCGACCTGCGCAGCGGCACGCGCTGGACGCTGCGGCCGAACCGGGGGCCGCTGCCGTGGTGGATCTTCGCACCGTCACGCCGCGTGCCTGACACCGGGCCCTGGGACTATGTCGCCTCGCTGGGCGTGGTGCTCGCCGGCCGGGAGGATACTGTGGCCGACCGCATTCGCGCCGACGGCGCTATGTTCGAGCGGTTCTGGGAGCCGCTGGCGGTGGCGGTGCTCAACGCCGCGCCGGCCGAGGGCTCGGCCCGCCTGCTGCGCGCCATGTTGCTGCAGACCTTCGCGCGCGGCGCGGCGTATTGCCGGCCGCTGGTGGCGCGCGACGGCCTGTCGGCCAGCTTCGTGCAACCGGCGCTCGACCGTCTCGCCGCCGCCGGGGCGGACATCCGCTTCAATCATCGCCTGCGGGCGCTGGAGATCGGCCCGGACGGCGTCGACGCCCTGGCCTTCGGGCGGATGCGGGCGGCGCTCGAGGCCGGCGACCGTGTGGTTTTGGCGGTGCCGCCGGCGGCAGCGGGCGGACTGGTGCCGGAGCTGACCGTGCCGCTGGCCAGCCGTGCCATCGTCAACGGCCACATAAGGCTGCCCCGCCCCGCCGCCGCCGACATCGCCAACCCGCTGCTGGGGCTGATTGGCGGCACCGCCGACTGGCTGTTCCTGCGCGGCGAGATCGCCAGCCTGACGGTCAGCGCGGCGGACGCGCTGGCCGACGTGCCGACGCCCGAGATCGCCCGGCGGTTCTGGGCCGATACCGCCGCCGCGTTGGGGCTGGATGTCACCCATCGGCCGCCGATTCGCGTCATCAAGGAGCGCCGGGCGACATTCGCGCAGACTCCGGCGGAGGTTCGCCGCCGGCCGCCGGCGCGCACCGCCTGGCCTAACCTGATGCTGGCCGGCGACTGGATCGACACCGGCTTTCCGGCAACCATCGAGGGCGCCATCCGGTCGGGCAACGACGCCGCGCGCCTGGCGATGGCGGCATGACGCCAGCCCCATTGCGTTTTCCGGCCCCGATGTTGTAACCCGCATCTCTCACGCTGGCCGTGGCCAGCGTGAGAGATGCGGGTTAGTATGGCGTCGGCCGCTGCTCAATCGTCGGTAACAATGCCGACACCCGCCAACCCGTCCGACGGGAAAACAAGCACGGAGGCAAGTTGCGAGCCATGGGGGCGATCAGGCAGGCATTTGTACAGCCGCCCAGGCTGGACGATCTGGTCGACAATGCGCGCGAATCGCTCAAGGCGCTGCAGCGGTCGGATGGGCACTGGATCTTCGAGTTCGAGGCCGACGCCACGATTCCCGCCGAATACCTGTTCCTGCGGCACTATCTCGACGACATCGACGTCGACGAGGAGCACCGGATCGCCGCCTTTCTGCGCGAGATCCAGGGCGACCATGGCGGCTGGCCGCTGTTCGCCGCAGGCGACCTGAACCTGTCGGCGACGGTCAAGGCCTACTACGCGCTGAAACTGGCCGGGGACCTGCCAGAGGAGCCGCATATGTGTCGCGCGCGCGACGCGATCCTGGCCCGCGGCGGCGCGGCGCGCGCCAACGTATTCACCCGCATCACCCTCGCCCTGTTCGGCCAAGTGCCGTGGCGGGCCGTGCCGGTGATGCCGATGGAGATCATGCTGCTGCCGCGCTGGTTCCCGTTCCACATGTCCAAAGTGTCGTACTGGTCGCGCACCGTGATCGCGCCGCTGCTGATCCTGATGGCGCTGAAGCCGCGCGCCCGCAACCCGCGCGGGATCGGCATCCCCGAGCTGTTCACGACGCCGCCGGACGACGAGCGCGACTACATCGTCAACTCGACCGGGTCGGTGTTGGGCCGGCTGTTCATCGGCCTCGACCGGCTGCTCCGCCTGGCCGAGCCGCGGCTGAACGGCGCGCGCCGCCGCCGGGCGATCGACCGGGCGGTCGAGTTCGTCACGGCGCGGCTCAACGGCGACGACGGTTTTGGCGGCATCTTTCCGGCGATGGCGAACGCGGTCATGGCGTTCGACGCGCTGGGCTATCCGCCTGACCATCCCGACGCGGCGATTGCCCGAAAGGCGGTCGACAAGCTGGTAATGCGTGGCCCCGACCGGACCTACTGCCAGCCCTGCCTGTCGCCGGTGTGGGACACGTCGCTGGCGATCCACGCCATGCTGGAGGCCGACGAGCCACCCGACGACCGGTGCTTGCGGCGGGCCTGCCGCTGGCTGGAGGAACGCGAGATCGTCGAGCTGCACGGCGACTGGGCGGTGAACCGGCCCGATACCGCACCCGGCGGCTGGGCATTCCAGTACCGCAACGATCATTATCCCGACGTCGACGACACCGCGGTGGTGGTGATGGCGCTGCACCGCGCCGACCCCGACCGCTACCGCCCGTCGATCCGGCGGGCGGCGGAATGGATTCTGGGCATGCAGAGCCGCAACGGCGGCTGGGGCGCGTTCGACGCCGACAACACCTACTCCTACCTCAACAACATCCCGTTCGCCGATCACGGCGCGCTGCTGGACCCGCCGACGGTCGACGTGACCGCGCGCTGCGTCGGCATGCTGGCGCAGCTCGGCCGTGGCCGGGACGACCCGGCGGTACGCCGCGGGCTCGACTTCCTGCACCGCGAGCAAGAGCCCGACGGGTCGTGGTACGGCCGCTGGGGCGTCAATTACATCTATGGCACGTGGTCGGCGCTGTGCGCGTTGAACGCCGCGGGCGACGACCCCGGCGCACCGCACATCCGCCGGGCGGTCGCCTGGTTGAAGCTGCGTCAGCGCGACGATGGCGGCTGGGGCGAGGACTGCGCCACCTACTGGCCGGAGGGTCGCGGCGAAGTCAAGCTCAGCACGCCGTCGCAGACCGCCTGGGCAGTGCTGGGGCTGATGGCGGCGGGCGAGGTCGACAGCGACGCGGTCGCCGCCGGAATCGCCTATCTCGAGTTCGAAAACCGCTCGGGCGCCAACTGGCCCGAGGAGCCGTGGACCGGGGTCGGTTTTCCGCGCGTCTTCTACATCAAGTACTACGGTTACAGCGCATATTTCCCGCTGTGGGCGCTGGCGCGCTATCGGCGCCTGATGGGCGGTAACGACCGGCGGGTCGGTTACGGTATTTGACCCGCGTCGGCGTCGTGACCGGCCTGGCGGCGGAAGCGCGCATCGCCGGCCGGGCCGCCGCCCGCCACCGATCTCACCCGTCGATCGCCTGCGCCAACGCGCGGTCCGCCGGCGCCGCGGCGGCGCGACTGGTCGAGCAGGGCGCCGATGCGCTGATCAGCTTTGGCATCGCCGGCGGCCTGGCCGCGGACCTGCGGCCCGGCGCACTGGTCTGCGCAGACCGGGTGATCGGCCCCGACGGCGCCGCGGCACCGACCGACGCGGCGTGGCGCCACCGTGTGCTGCGCGACGCCGCGGCAGGTGGGATCGCGATGGTCACCGGCGCGGTGGCCGGCTCCGACTCCGTCCTGGCGACCGCCGGCGACAAGCGCGCCCTCGCCGACGCCACGGGCGCGCTGACCGTCGATATGGAAAGCCATCATGTCGCGGCGGCCGCGCTGGCCGCCAGGATCCCGTGGATGGCGCTCCGGGCGATCGCCGACCCCGCGCACCGAACCCTGCCGGCGGCCGCCGTCGCGGCGCTGCGCGACGATGGCGGCATCGATGTGGCGGCGGTGGTTGGGCGGTTGTGCCGGCGGCCGTGGCAACTGCCGGCGCTGATCGGTCTCGCCGTCGAGACGCGGCTGGGGCTCGGCGCGCTACGCCGCGCCGCGCGTCTTCGCGTGGTCTTCTGCGGTCCGTGGTGAGTCGGGCGCGTGGATGTCGATGACGGCCTTGTCGACCAGCGCGTCGAACACGTACTCGGCCGGACGCTGGCGATCCAGCGGGATCTCCGGCGCCATCGGACCGTCGGTGCGCACGCCGCGGAGCACCGCCACGGCGGCCGTCAGCGGGTGCGCCACCGTGGCATTGACGGCGGTCGGCTCGTAGCCGCAATGCACCATGCAGTTGGCACATTTCTCGTAGTTGCCGGTGCCGTAGCCGTCCCAGTCCGTATCGTCCATCAGCTCCTTGAAGCTGGCGGCATAGCCTTCGTTCAACAGATAGCAGGGGCGCTGCCAGCCGAACACGTTGCGGGTCGGGTTGCCCCAGGGGGTGCACCGGTATTGCCGGTTGCCGGCGAGGAAATCGAGAAACAGGGTCGACTGCGAGAAGCGCCACTTCTGCCCCTTGCCGCGGGCGAAGATGTCGCGGAACAGCTGCTTGGACTTGCGGCGCGAGAGGAAGTGCTGCTGGTCGGGGGCACGCTCGTAGGCGTAGCCCGGCGACACCGTGATCCCCTCGATGCCCAGTGCGGTGACGTAGTCGAAGAACGCGGCGACGCGGTCGGCGTCGGCGCCGTCGAACAGGGTGCAGTTGATGTTGACGCGAAAGCCGCGGTCGCGGGCCGTGCCAATCGCCTTGACCACGCGGTCGAACACGCCGTCCTGGCACACCGCGGCGTCGTGTTCGTCCTTCAGCCCGTCGAGGTGGATGGAAAAGGTCAGGTATGGGCTGGGCCGGAACAGGTGCAGTTTCTTTTCCAGCAGCAGGGCGTTGGTGCACAGATAGACGAACCGCTTGCGCTCGACCAGCCCGGCGACGATGTCGCCGATCTCGCGGTGCAGCAGCGGTTCGCCGCCGGGGATCGACACGATCGGCGCGCCGCACTCCTCGGCCGCGTCGATGCACTGCCGGACCGACAGGCGCTTGTTCAGGATCGCGTCGGGATAGTCGATCTTGCCGCAGCCGGCGCACGCCAGATTGCAGCGAAACAGCGGCTCCAGCATCAGCACCAGCGGGTATCGCCGGCGGCGTAGCACGAACTGCTTCAGGATGTAGGCGCCGACGCGGACCTGCTGTCTGACGGGAACGGCCACGAATATTCCGTCCTCGGGCGGTGTTTCTGGTTCAGTTCGACGGTACCGCCGTCGGCGCGGCGGTGTCCGCGGCGTCGTCGGCGAGTTCCGCGGGCAGGCGAAACTGCACGTTTTCCTCGACGCCCACCAGCTCCGTCACCTCGATGGAGCGCAGCGCGCGGAGGCGGTCGATCACCTCTTCGACCAGTTCCTCCGGCGCCGAGGCTCCGGCGGTGATCCCCACCGCCTTGACGCCGTCGAGCCA
>JAZFQW010000216.1:0-5798 GCA_036445335.1 Alphaproteobacteria bacterium
AACATCACGCCAGTCACCTACAACATGTTGATCAAGCCGGAGGCTCAGGGATAAGCCTTTTAAAAGGGAATAATTTGCGATGAGATCAATGTAGCTGACATAGCCAGATCAAAGGATTTCTATGGCAAAGGCATTTGTTTTGACGTTCACGGACTATGGACCGTACTATTGCGAGTTCTCTGACGGTCATATGAAGGGCGGGTTCGACGCTAACGAACCGGTGACACCAGGTGGACCATTGGTCGCCGCCGGACGGGACGATATGTCAGGCATCCGGGGCGATGCGTGCCGCACCCGCGGAACCGGAAAGGCCGCACCCTCGACCAGTTTGGGTATCGCGGCTTGCCTCGACCGGGCGTCGTGTCCTGAATACCGGCGCCGCGATCTGGCGCGTTGGATCAACGAGGGAGACGAACCTCCTCAAGCTGGCCGGCCCTTGCCGGTGCGCCGGCGCCCGGGCAGGGAACCATGTGTCGGATTCAGCACCGCTGGCCCGCCGATAGAATCATATTGATAAATATAATTGAGGATTCTCTAGTAAATAAATCTCAACTGAAAGACAAATGATTTGATAGGTCACAAATTAAGATACGTTCTAAAAAGAACAGTTCAATCGTTAATGCCGCGTTAATGACTCCTTTACTGATCGTGGTGCACGATTTCTTTGGAAGCGGTTGAGTCGTCATGTTCGAGCTAATGTGACGATCGGCGAATTCCTGGTCCGTCTTCGCCGATAGGCCGTGGTGCAAACGGGTTCAGCGATCGGTAAAGCCAGTTGGGCTTACAGTAGACGGAAGGCATACGATGCAGATGCTCCCTGAAGCCGTGGGTCGCGTCACAGGTATGGCAGCGACCGGAGCCTCGTCGGCCAGATCGTTCGATTGCGATTCACCGGCGGGTAGCGACATCGCCACCCCCATTCCGGATGGCTATCGCATGCTGACGGCGGACAACACCGAGGATCGCCAGATACTGGTGCTCGCCGAACAGCTCAACGTCGGCAAAAACCGTGTGCTTGCGCTCTTCGCCAAGCGTCGCGAGTCAGGTGCGGATGGTCAGTACGGACACTCGATCGACAGTTTCGGGGCCTATCTCGCCTCCCATTCGACCGAGGCACAGCGCGTCGACCTGCCGCGCGGGGAATTCGTCAAGCGCGTCGTCGGCGGCGCCCTGCAGAGCGACCTGGTGGACACGCTGGCGCGGAAGGCGGGGCGGCGGGTGGCCAACGCCGTCGCCGACACGACGTTGCGCGAACCGATCGCCCTTGGGCTGCTGGCGGCGGACGACGACGCCGCGTATCTGGGCGTGCTGCAGAAGTACGTGGACGACAAGGGCGGTGTCGCAGTGATGGCCAGCGTGGGCGCGGTCACCCTGATCCACGGCCGGGTGGTCACCGTCAATCTCGCCGCGCCCTGCTCCGACGACCTGACGGTCGAACTTCTGTTGACTGTGCAGCGACGCACCGTCCGCGAGCTGATGGCCGCCAACTGACGCCGGAGCCACGGACACGATAAGGTCTTGGCACGGCCTCCGGCGCTCTGAACGCGCTTCACAGAAAGCTGTACGGGTCGATGTCCACGGCCACGCGCACCGACCCCGGCACCGGCACGCGGGAAAGCCACGCGGCGATCGTCGACTGCAGCGGCGCCCGTCGCGTCGCCTTGACCAACAGCCGGCGGCGGTGACGGCGGCGCAGCACCGCCAGTGGCGCCGGCGCCGGCCCCAGCACGGTCAAGTCCGGGTCGTGCGGCGCGGCGCGGCCGAGCGCGGCGGCGATCCGGTCCACCAGACCCGCGTCGAGTCCCGAGACGATCACCGCCGCCAACCGGCCGAACGGCGGCAGCCCGCGGCGCCGGCGGGCGTCGGCCTCCTGCTCCAGAAATCCGTCGCGATCGCCGGCGATCAGCGCGGCGATCACCGGGTGGTCGGGCATGCGGGTCTGCAGCAGGACCCGCCCCGGCCGAGCCTCGCGTCCCGCCCTGCCGGCGACCTGATGCAACAGCTGGTAGGTCCGCTCGGTCGCCCGCAGATCGCCGCCGCCCAGGCCGAGATCGGCGTCGACGACACCGACCAGGGTCAACAGCGGGAAATGGTGCCCCTTGGCGATGAGCTGGGTGCCGATCACCAGGTCGACGGCGTGCCCAGCGATCTCGCGCACCATGTCGGCCGCCTGCGCCGGACCGTGGATCTGGTCGCTGGTCATCACCACGCTGCGGGCCTGGGGGAGGAATCCGGCGACCTCCTCGGCGATCCGCTCGACCCCCGGTCCGCAGGCGACGAACGGGTCCTCCGCCGCGCACGACGGGCACCGCGCCGGCAGCCGCGTGCGGTAGCCGCAATGGTGACATTGTAGGCGGCCGGCCAGACGGTGCTCGACCAGCCAGGCGATGCAGTTCGGGCATTCCAGGCGGTGGCCGCAGGCGCGGCACAGGGTCAGCGGGGCGTAGCCGCGCCGGTTGAGGAACAGCATCGCCTGCTCGCCGGCGTCCAGGGTCTCGGCCAGCGCCCGGCGCAGCGGCGGCGCCACGAAGCACTGCCGCGCGGGCGGGTCGACGCGCAGATCGATCGCGGCGATGGCCGGCAGCTTGGCGCCGCCATGGCGGTCGGGCAGGTGCAGCCGGCCATAGCGCCCGGCCTCGGCGTTCGCCACGGTCTCCAGCGACGGCGTGGCGGAAACCAGGACGATCGCGATCTCGCCGAGGCGGGCGCGCACCACCGCCATGTCGCGGGCATTGTACCTGACGCCGTCCTCCTGTTTGAACGCGGCCTCGTGCTCCTCGTCGACGACGATCAGGCCGAGGTCGCGATACGGCAGGAACAGGGCCGACCGCGCGCCGACGACGACCCGCACCCGGCCCTCGGCGACCGCCCGCCAGGTCAGCCGCCGCCGGCCCGGCGAGAGGTCGGAATGCCACTCGGCCGGGCGACCGCCGAAGCGCGCCGCGAACCGGTCGAGCCATTGCGCGGTCAGCGCGATCTCGGGCACCAGCACCAGGACCTGCCGCTGCGCCGCCAGTGCCGCTGCGATCGCCTCAAAATAGACCTCGGTCTTGCCGGCGCCGGTCACGCCGTCGAGCAGCGTCACGGCGAAGCCGGACCGGTCGACCGTGTCCGCCAGCACGTCGGCGGCCGCCCGCTGATCGGCGGTCAGCGCCGCGCCGCGCCGCCGCCAGTCCGGCATGGCGAGCCCCAGAGTCGGCGCGAGCCGGACCCGCTCGACCAGCCCGGTCGCCTCCAGCCCCGTGACGACGCCGGCGCCGCATCCCGCCTCGCGCGCCAGCTCGGCGGCGGGCCGCGGCGGGCCGTCGGCCAACAGCGCCAGGACGCGGCGGCGCGCCGGCGTCAGCCTGATCCGCTCGGGTTCGGCGCCCGCCACGCGACGGTAGGCGGCGACCGGCCGCGGCGGGTCGAGCGCCGCCGGCGCGCTCATCGTCATGCGCAGCACCGCGCCCGGCGGGCTCATGACATAGCCGCCGACCCAGTCGATGAAGGCGCGGCCGACGGCCGGCAACGGCGCCACGTCGAAGCGGCGGATCACCTCGCGCAGCCTGGCGTCGTCGACCTGCCCGCCACCCTCGCCCCAGACTATGCCCGGCACGTCGCGCGTCCCCAGGGGCACTAGCACGTAATCGCCCGGCGCCGCCGCGACGCCGTCCGGCAGGCGGTAGTCGTAGGCCTCGGAAAGCGGCAGCGGCAGTAACACCCTGACTCGCCGGGCGGCGTCCGGCGGTGCGGCGTCCGGCACGATTCCGAGCCCGGAACTGGCATGGTCGCTTGTCATCGGGTAAACTCAAGCCTTAAGACTGCATCGTGCGGCGGCCGGCAGGGGGCAGCGCGGCACCGCACGGGGTACGAAGGGATCTGGATTCATGAAGTTCTTCATAGATACCGCCGATCTCGACGAGATTCATGACCTGGCGGCCACCGGACTGCTGGACGGCGTTACCACCAATCCGTCGCTGGTCGCCAAGAGCGGCCGGCGGTTCCTCGATCTGATCGGCGAGATCTGCGCCGTCGTTCCCGGACCGGTCAGCGCCGAGGTCGCCGCCACCGATCATGAGACCATGCTGGCCGAGGGCCGGCGGCTGGCCGCCATCGCGCCGAACGTCGCGGTCAAGGTGCCGCTGACCCAAGACGGGCTGAAGACCTGCAAGGTGCTGTCGGACGCCGGCACCATGGTCAACGTTACCCTGTGCTTCTCGGCCGCCCAGGCGTTGCTAGCGGCAAAGGCCGGCGCCAGTTTCATCTCGCCCTTCGTCGGCCGGCTCGACGACATCGGGACCAGCGGCATGGACCTGATTGCCGACATGGTCGAGATCTATAACATGTATCCGTCGATCGAAACCGAGGTGCTGGTGGCCTCGGTGCGCAGCCCGCGCCACATCATCGAGGCGGCGCGGATGGGCGCCGACGTCGCCACCATGCCGCCGGCGGTGCTGCGCCAGCTGTTCAAGCACCCGCTGACCGACAAGGGGCTGGCTGCGTTCCTGGCCGATTGGGAAAAGACTGGCCAGAGGATCCTCGACGACGACGTGCGGCCGTTCAAGAAACCGGCCTAGGGTCGGCGGAGCAGGGGACATATAGGCGGAAGTATATGGTTCAGGACACGCGTCCAAGCGAAGCCGAGAATTCGACCGCCCTGACGGCGGAGGATGTGGCCGCGTTCCTGGCCGCCCATCCCGAATTCCTGGAGGATCACCCGGATCTGCTGACCGGCCTGACGGCGACGGCGCTCGACCGGCCGGACGGCGTCGTCGACTTGCAGGCGTTCATGGTGCAACGGCTGCGCAACGATGCCAACCGCCTGAAGGATGAGCAGCGCGCGCTGATCAGCGCAAGCCGCGCCAACCAGAGCAGCCAGAACCGGGTCCACGCGGCGATCCTGTTCCTGCTGGACGCCGAGAATTTCGAACAGTTGATCCAGACCATCACCACCGACCTGTCGGTGTTGCTGGACCTGGACATCGCTTGCCTGCTGGTCGAATCCAACGGCCAGGACGTGCCGCACGCCCGCCACACCGGCGTCCGAGTGGTCGGCGAAGGCTTCACCGACAGCTACATGGCGGGCAGGGACGTCCTGCTGGAGGGCGACATCAGCGGTGACGAGGCGTTGTTCGGCGGCGGCGCCGGCCTGGTGCGCAGCCAGGCGCTGGTGCGGCTCAACGTCGCCACCGGCTCGCCGCCCTGCCTGCTGGCGCTGGGCAGCCGTGAGCCCGACATGTTTCACGCCGGCATGCGCACCGAGTTGATCAACTTCCTGGCCCGCGTGCTGGAGCGCTGCATCCGTTCGTGGCTCGACCTGTCGGGCTGACCACGGCGACGCCGCGCGGCGTTGACAGCCGGCACAGGGCGCCGCATCACGACCCGGCGGGACCATGAAAACAGGCGCCGGGCATGACGGCGGAAACGGTGTCTCGAAGTCTGGGAACCCGGCGTTGGGCCGGGAAAACCAACGTGTCTGACCGGCCTTCGTCCGATCCGGCGTTCAGCGCGGCGGCCGACGTCGCCGCGGCGGCCGATCGCTGGCGCCGCTGGCTGACGACCGAACGCCGCGCCGCAACGCACACGGTGCGGGCCTATCTGGGTGACCTTCAGCGCTTCCTGGCCTTCGTCACCGATCATTTCGGCCGACCGCCCAGCCTGAACGATCTGGGCGCGGCCTCGCTGTCCGAGTTTCGCGCCTATCTGGCGCACCGCGCCGGCCGCGGCGCGACGGCCGGAACGCGGGCGCGCGGCCTGTCGGGCATCCGCAGTTTCTATCGCTTCCTCGACCGGACGGGCGTGCTGCACAACCCGGC
>JAZFQW010000217.1:0-6037 GCA_036445335.1 Alphaproteobacteria bacterium
GGTGTCGGTGATCGACCACTGGTGGCAGACCGAGACCGGCTGGGTGATCGCCGGCAACCCGATCGGCCTGGAGCGGTTCCCGGTCAAATATGGCTCGCCCACCAAGGCGGTACCAGGGTGGGACGTCCGCGCGCTGGGCGCCGACGGCCACGAGGTCGCCCGCGGCGACATGGGGTCGCTGGCCTGCAAGCTGCCGCTGCCGCCGGGCAGCCTGCCGACCCTGTGGAACGCCGACGACCGGTTTCGACAGGCCTATCTGGCGGAACACCCGGGCTATTACCTGACCGGCGACGCCGGGTTCGTCGACGCCGACGGCTACGTCTACGTGATGGCGCGGACCGACGACGTGATCAACGTCGCCGGGCACCGGCTGTCGACCGGGGCGATCGAGGAGGTCCTGGCCAACCATCCCGACGTGGCGGAGACGGCGGTGATCGGCGCGGCGGACGACCTAAAGGGCCAGTTGCCACTGGGATTCCTGGTGCTCAAGGCCGGCGTCGACCGGGCGGGCGAGGACATCGCGCGCGAGACGGTGCAGCTGGTACGCGACCGGATCGGCCCGGTCGCGGCGTTTAAGACCGCGCTGATCGTCGACCGCTTACCGAAGACCCGGTCGGGCAAGATCCTGCGCGGCACGATGAAGAAGATCGCCGACGCCGAGGACTACAAGATACCCGCGACGATCGACGACCCGGCGATCCTGGCGGAGATCGGCGACGTCCTGCAACGGGCCGGCTATGCCGGCGGCAGCCGGTAGTGCCGAATTGTGCCGCTGTTGGAGATTCCCAATAGGGTCCCAGTCGGATCTGTCAGTGCGGGCTGGGATCGGACTCGCGGTGGGTCGATAATCTGTTCTCCGGCGAACGAAATGTCGTGCGACGTTAACCAATCTTTAAGAGATTACCCGTAATGTGGGTCCTATCGGAGAGGGCGGTTGCGACCGTCCATGATTGATCCGATTCTTGTTGATGCCTCCCTGTTGAACCTGAGCCGTCCTTTTGGGCGGCTCTTTTTTTCGCAGAGATTCCGCCACTTTTATCGGCATTTGCCACAATTTTTCAGGAGTTTACCATGAATCGCGCTTGACGGCGAAGGGGGAGGTTTATAGTGTTCGGTCGCCGCTCGGGTTGAGCAGGTGAGGCATCAAGAATCAAGAAGGGGCCGGGAAACGGCCCCTTTTTTTGTCCGGATTTTCTCCTAGGAAGACGAATGCGGCGGCGCCCCGCGGTGGAGCGCCGCCGATCCGTATCGGGTCCGTGCCTGTTCGGCTGCGGTCGCGCGGTTACGCCGCCTTGCGCTCGATCCGCTTCGCCCCCGCAGCGGCGATGGCGATCTTGCGCGGCTTCATGGCCTCAGGCAACTCGCGCTCGAGGTCGATGTCCAGCACGCCGTTGCGCAGGCTCGCGCCCTTAACTTCGACATGGTCGGCAAGCTGGAAGCGGCGCTCGAACGCCCGTCCGGCGATCCCGCGATACAGGAACTTCGCGGCCTCGGGCTCCTTCTGGATCTTGCCGCGGACGACCAGGCTGTTTTCCGCCTGGGTCACCTCGATGTCGGACTCGTCGAATCCGGCCACCGCCATGGTGATGCGGTAGGCGTCGTCGCCGAGCTTCTCGATGTTGTAGGGCGGGTAGGACGGCGCGCCGTCCTCGACCTGGAACGCGGCATCGAGCAGCCGCGACATGCGGTCGAATCCAACGGTCGAACGGAACAGGGGGGAAAAGTCAAACGTACGCATCGATATCCTCCTTTGAGCGATATCCAGTTGCGGCGCGCCACCATGGCCACGCCTATCTGAAGCGTGCCGGACCCGCGTCGGGCGTCCGTCACACTGAGAATCTGGGGAGTGCCTTGGGCGACTTCAAGAGGCCGTCGACCCGCATATCCAACTCCGGCGACGGCCCGCGCCAAGGCCATCCACCATATTTTAACGGCATTATTGCAATGTGGTAACGAACGGCCGGGGGCGGCCGCCGCGCCCGGCCGACAGTGCACGCCCGTGACCTTGGGTGCGGAAAGGTGACCCTTGTGAGCGAAGTTGTGGCCGCATCTGCCTTCTTCGACAAGACCTATGACGACGCTCTGGCGTTGCTCGTTGAGGCGCGCAACTACATCGCCTATCAGGAATCCGTCGACCTTCAGGCGCTGCCGCCCCAGGCGCGCCTGCTGGTCAGCCAGGAGACCATGCGGGTGACCTGCCGGCTGACCGAATCGATGGCGTGGCTGCTGGCCCAGCGCGCGGTCCAGGTCGGCGAACTGTCGAACGAAGACGTAAAGGCGAACTTCGCCATCGGCGGCCAGAGGGTCTGCCTCGACGATCGCTGGACCGACGACCCGCAGCTGCCCGCCGCGGTCCGCGGCCTGCTCAGCCGGACCCTCAGCCTCTACGAGCGAATCGGCCGGTTGGACGACATGCTGCGCCAGTCGGCGGCGTGACGGCCTGACGCGGGCGCGCCGGCCCAGAGCGTAGGATTCGTCCTCCAGCCAGCGCGCCGCGGTCGACCGGCCCAGCGCGAACGGCTCGTCGATGATCTCCCGGCTAGCCCGCACTTCTCATACTGGCCACGGTCTGCGCGGCGCTGTCCCCCCGACAGGGCAGGAACGCCGCGCGGTGCGATGTGGGCGCATCGGGCAAGCGGCGTGACGCACCCTGTCGGGGGGACAGCGCCGCCCTGCGGGTCGCGCCCGGGCGGCCCGCCCGCTGCGTCGAACGCCTCGACCGTAGCGTTGCTACGCTCTTCGACCTTCTCCTGGCGGCTCGGACCGCCCGGACGCGACGCAGGCCGCGGCCAATATGAGAAGTGCGGGCTAGGCCCCCAGGACGATGTCGAAGGTGCCGGCCAAGGCGTCGGGCTCGATGTCGGGGGCCGGCTCCAGCGGCACGATCAGGCGGGCGCGGGCGGCCGGGTCGCGGACCCGGTTCAGCAGGCTGTCGCGCTCGTTCAGCGGCTCTCCCGCCACGTACATCTGGGTCACTAGCCGCTCGAACCCCGGTCCCTGGACCGCGAAGTGGATGTGCGGCGTGCGGCCCGGATAGGGCACCGGCCGGATGGTGCGGAAGCGATAGGCGCCGTCGGCGTCGGTCACGGTCTGGCCGTAGCCCTGGAAATCGTCGTCGACCGGGGCGTTCGCCGGCGCCCGTGGATGGTGGTAGCGGCCGAAGGCGTTGCACTGCCAGATCTCGATCAGCGCGCCGGGCACCGCCCTTCCGTCGACGTCGCTGAGCCGGCCGAACACGTGGGTGACCACGCCCGCGGCGCGGCCGGACCGCCCGGCGACGACGGTCAGGTCGTTGTCGCGGTCGAGCGGCAGCGTCGGCGGATAGAACGGGCCCAGGCTCTGCCGCGGCGTCGGCGACAGAACGGCGGCCAGTGCGTGGCCGGGAATCGCTGCCAGGGGCGCGGCGATTGCCAACAAGTGCCGTCTGGTCAGCCCGTTCGCATCGTACATCGAAGCTCTCCTCGGTCGCGCCGGCCGATGCCGGCCTGGCCCGCAGGTGTGCTGTGCCCTAGGCCAATACCGGTCGGTCGGCAAGTCACAACGGCGTGCGCCCGACCGGCGCGGCGCCGGGTGGTCGGATCGCCCGCTCACCGCCGGTCAGCCGCGCCGGCCGACCGTCGGTCAGCACCCGGTCGTCGGGCGCATCGTTCGACGGCGCCGCGACCGCCGGGCCGTCGCCGATCGGCGCCGGCAGCCGGCGGACGTCCTCGATGACGTGAACCGGCATCGGCTGGCGGCGGCCGCGCAGCGCGATTTCGCCGGACGGGTGCGCCGACAGGTCGACGCCGGCATAGCGCGCCGCCCGATACGAGACGATCAGTTGACAGCTGTAGGTCTTGGTCAGCGCCTCCAGCCGGTTGGCGGCGTTCACCGTGTCGCCGATCGCGGTCACCGAGGTGGCGGCGCCATAGCCCATCTCGCCGACGATCGCCGGCCCGCCATGGACGCCGATGCCGACGCGCAGGGGTTCCTTCAGATCGGCCTTCAAGGTCTCGTTGAGCCGGTCGAGGCCGTCGACGATCGCCTTGGCCGCGATCAGCGCATCGCGGCAACCGGCGGCCGGGCCGTCGGTGATCCCGAACAGCGCCATGATGCCGTCGCCGATGAATTTGTCGATGCGCCCGCCGGTCTGCTCCACCGCCTGGCCCAGCACCTCGAAAAACCGGTTCATCAGAAACACCACGTCGTACGGCAGGTTGCGCTCCGACAGCCTGGTGAAGCCCCGCAGGTCGGCGAACAGCACGGCGATCTCCCGTTCCTCGCCGGTGAAGTGCGGCGGCCGCGCGAACCCGTCCCTGGGCTTGGCCGATGGCGGCAACAAAGGCACCACCGCCAGGTTCACCAAGGGTCGCAATTGGCAGGCCAGCCGCACATTGGGCGGCGCGGCGATTCGGCGCAACACCCGCAATTCGGCGGCAACGGGTGGGGCCAGCCGGCTCAGGCCGACTCCGATTCGGACCCGGCAGGTCGAACAGCGGCCGCGCCCGCCGCAAACCGAGGCATGCGGTATGCTGGCCAGTTGGCTCGCCTCCAGCACGCTGGTTCCGACCGGAACCTCGACCCGCAAGCCATCCGGATAGGTCAGCTCGACGACCGGGCGGCGGCTCCGCCGCCAGTTGCGCACCACGCGCGCCGCCAGCGCGAGGGCCAGCGCCGCCAGCCATCCGGCCAGCAGATACGCCTCGATCCGGTCGATCAGGTCGACCGCGGCCTGATTCGGCCAACCGATCTCGACCATCGTGGACACCAGCCGGCGCGGATCGTCGGCGATCAGCAAGGCCGCGCGACCGCCATGGACAAAGCCGAGCAGCGCCAGCGTCGGCAACAGCAGGGCAATGCTCAGCAGGATGGGATAGGCGCCGGCGTACCACGGCTTGAGGCGTAGCCAGAAACGCAGTCCCATGCACCCGTGCAGCCACGCCACCAGCAGCACGACCGCCTGCAGCGCCGCCCTGCCCGGCTGGTCGGACCACAACACCAGCAAGACGTAGGTGTAGCTGTCCCTGGTATCGAACAGCTCGTGGACCAGGCGGGTCGTCAGCACGTGATCGGCCAGCAGCGGCACGATGGCCAGGCCGAGCACCAGCTGCGCCGCCTCGCCCCTGGGGATGCCCAGCAGGCGGCGATGCTGATAGATCGCCCACAGCGCCAACAGGAAGTGGATCGCCAGCGATCCGTACAGCAGCGCCGTCCCGACCGGATTGCGCCACAGCGCCAGAAACCACTCGCGCCCCCACTCCAGTGCAGGCAGCGACCATAGGCCCAGCGCATGGTTCAGCAGATGGGTCAGGACATATAGGAAAAGCACGAGCCCGGTCGACAGCCGGACCAGCCGGAGCTGAAATCGGCCAGACGCCCCCTGCACCGGCGCGCCCTTTTCCGCGGGGTTAGCCCGCATCTCTCACATTGGCCACGGTCTGCGCGGCGCTGTCGCGCCGACAGGGCAGGAACGCCGCGCGGGCGCGATGCTTATCCATCGGGCAAACGGCGCGGCGCGCCCATTCCCGGTGCCGGTGGGATCGCGTGCGGAGGCGCGCCGCGCCGAATTGCCGGATCTGTGCTGAGCGACGAAAACCCATGGGACGGGCTCCTGCGAGTCTTTGCCACACGGCTACCCGCTATGCCGCCGCGTCACCAACCGCCGCCGTCGGCCGGCAACCGAGATGGTGGATCTCAATCCATCAGGCGGAGCAGCGACCGCCGGCCGCACCTCCATCTCGACGAGCCTTGCGCCGGCTCCTAGTTCACGCGGAAATCGACTGGCAGGAAGAACATCTGGTCAGCGCTCGAGACGACGTGACAGTCGATGCAAAACTGCACCCCGGCCGAATTCGCGCCGTTGGTCTCACCGTAGATGCTACCGTCCGGCAAGACCATCGTGTATCTCCAGTCGGCGCTCGCCTCGTTGAACCCGTTGGGCATCTTCTGCATCAGGAACAACGGGCCCACGCCGACGTCGCCGTTGGCCGACACCCCGAAGCTGTCCTTTGCCAGCACCGCGCCCGACGGCATGACCCCGGCGTCTTCGTAGCGGCCG
>JAZFQW010000218.1:0-4577 GCA_036445335.1 Alphaproteobacteria bacterium
CCTCGCCCGGCCCGACGCCCCACAGCCCGCCATTCATGAACGCCTCGATGGAGCGGTCGACCTGGTAGTTGTCGCCGCTGGCCGGGTCGAGGAAACGGTCGATCCGGCTGGCGACGTGGTCGAAGGCGAAATAGGACGCGACCAGACCGGCGACCGACACCGCTGCCAGCGCCGCCACGAGGGCCATCGGCAGGCCGGCGAGGAAGAACTGCAGCCCCCAGACCGCGCTGACCACGACCGCCATGCCCAGATCGGGCTGCAGCAGCAGCAGCAGGACGATGGCGGCGTACAGCGCGGTCGACAGCGCGTTCCCGCGGGCGCCGTCGTCGGCCTTGTGCCGCGCGAACAGGGCGGCGGCGATCACGGCGAAGGCCGGCTTGACGAATTCCGAGGGCTGTACCGACAGCCCGCCGACCTGGATCCAGCGCGTCGCGCCCTTGATCTCGACGCCGGCGACCAGGGTGGCCACGACACCGGCCATGCCGCCGACCAGCACCAACACGGCGACCCGCCGGACGCCGGTCGGCGACAGCATCGACGCCGCCAGGAGGATCAGCGCCGCCGGCGCCAACAGCGCCAGATGGCGCTGCACGAAATGGAACTCGTCGAGACGGATGCGCTCGGCGACCGGCGGGCTGGCGGCGATGATCAGGATCGCGCCGAAGCCGATCAGCAGGCCGAGCGCGCCCAGGCTCCAGCGATCGACGGTCCACCACCAGCGGGCCATGATCGAGCGGTCGGTGCGGGTCCAGTCGGCCATCAGCGCGCGCTTCCCGCCGCTGCCGCCGCGCCGTTGTGCCGCCGGGCGAGCGAGCGGACGGCGGCGACGAAGGCGTCGCCGCGTGCCTCGAAGTTGGCGAACTGGTCCCACGAGGCACAAGCCGGCGACAGCAGCACGACGGCGTCGGGCCGGCCGTCAGCGAGCGCGGCGTGGTGGGCCGCCTCGACCGCGGCGGTGACGGTGGTGCAGAGGTCGTACGCCACCCTGCCGTCCAGGAAGGCCGCGAGCGCATCGCTCGCTTCGCCGATCAGAAAGGCATGGGCGATGCGGCCGAGATGCGGCGCCAGGACGTCCAGCCCGCCCTGCTTGGGCAGGCCGCCGGCGATCCAATAGATCGTGTCGTAGCAGGCCAGCGCCCGCGCCGTCGCGTCGGGGTTGGTCGCCTTGCTGTCGTTGACGAACCGTAGACCGTTCAGGCTGCCGACCAGCTCCTGACGGTGGCGCAGGCCGGGAAAGCTGCGCATCGCCTGGGCGATCGCCGGTCCGGCCATGCCGGCCGCCCGGGCCGCGGCGTAGGCGGCTGCGGCGTTCTGCCAATTGTGCACGCCGGGCAGGGTCGCCACGTCGCCCAGGTCGAGCACCGGTTCGGCGCCGCCGCCGATGTCGTCGACCAGCCTGTCGTCCAGCACATAGACGCCGCCTGGCACCGCCCGCTCGACCGAGATCGGGACGACCCGCCGGCCGCCCCTGGCCGCCAGCCGGTCGCGGGTGGCGCGCGACCATTCGTCGTCGACGCTGACGACGGCGGTGGCGCCCGCCGGCTGGTGCCGGAACAGCCGTCGCTTGGTGGCGGCGTAGTCGTCGATCCCGGCATAGCGGTCGAGGTGGTCGTGGGCGATGTTGACCAGGACCGCGATGGTCCAGCGCACCGCCGACACCGTCTCCAGCTGATAGGAGCTGAGCTCCAGCACGTACCAGCCGTCCGCCGCCAACGGCCTCAGCGCCAGCGCCGGGATGCCGAGATTGCCGCCGATCTGCGCCGTCAACCCGCCGATCGTCAGGATGTGGCCGATCAGCGCCGTCGTCGTCGACTTGCCGTTGGTGCCGGTGATGCCGAGATAGCGCGCGTGCGGCAGCGCCCGGCCCAGCAAGTCGATGTCGCTGACGATCGGGCAGTCGGCGGCGGCGGCGCGGGCGACCACCGGGTGCGGCGCCGGGTGGCCGCGCGGGATGCCGGGGCTGAGCACCAGCATCGCGATGGACGCGAAATCCGCTTGGCGCAGGTCCTCGACGATGACGCCGTCGGGTCCGGCCGCGTCCGCCTTGCCGTCGTCCCACGCCAGCACACGCGCGCCGGCGGCGGTCAACGCCCGCGCCGCGCTCATCCCCGACTTGCCGAGGCCGAGGATGGCGACGGTCCTGCCCTTGAGGAAGCCGAGGTCGATCACCGCCGTCATCTGAGTTTGAGGGTGGACAAGCCGACCAGCGCCAGGATCACCGCGATGATCCAGAAGCGGATCACGATGGTCGGTTCGGCCCATCCCTTTTCTTCGTAGTGGTGGTGCAGTGGCGCCATGCGGAACACACGGCGGCCGGTCAGCTTGAACGAGAACACCTGGACGATCACCGAGACGGTCTCCAGCACGAACAGCCCGCCGACGATCGCCAGCACCAGTTCGTGCTTGGTCACGACGCTGACCGCGCCCAGCGCGCCACCGATCGACAGCGACCCGGTGTCGCCCATGAACACCATCGCCGGCGGCGCGTTGAACCACAGGAATCCCAGCCCGGCGCCGATCATCGCGCCGCAGAACACCGCCAACTCGCCGGCTCCGGCGACGTTTTGGATCTGCAGGTACTCCGCGAAGGCGAAGTTGCCGGTGAGGTAGCTGATGAAACCGAAGCAGGCCGCGGCGATCATCACCGGCACGATGGCCAGGCCGTCGAGCCCGTCGGTCAGGTTTACGGCGTTCGACGCGCCGACGATGACGACGATCGCGAACGGCACGAAGAACCAGCCGAGCTGAAGCAGCACGTCCTTGAAGAACGGAATCGCCAGGCCGGTCGCCAGGGGCTCGCCGGCGACCGCCATCATCCACAGCACCGCCGCGACCGCGATGGCGATCTGGAAGACCAACTTGACCCGGCCCGGCAGCCCCCGCGCATTGCGCTCGGTCAGCTTCAGATAGTCGTCGACGAGGCCGACCAGGCCGAAGCCGGCGGTCACCAGCAGGACGATCCACACATAGGCGTTCGTCAGGTCGGCCCACAGCAAGGTCGACACGGTGATGCCGATCAGGATCATCAGCCCGCCCATTGTCGGCGTGCCGCGTTTAGCGAAATGGCCCTCCGGCCCGTCCTCTCGAATCGGCTGGCCGCTGCCCTGGCGCGTCTTCAGCCAGCGGATCAACCCCGGGCCGATCACGAAGGCGACGATCAGCGAGGTCATCACCGAGCCGCCGGTTCGGAAGGTGATGTACCGGAACAAGTTGAACGCGATGAACTGGTCGGACAGCGGGAACAACAGGTTGTAGAGCATCGGCTACCCCCCATTCGCCACGCGGGACGATGCGTCGGAGTCGTCACCGACGTCGAGCGCCTGCAGCGCGTCGACGACCAGCGCCATGCGGCTGCCGAGTGACCCCTTGACCATGATCGCGTCGCCGGGGCACGCGGCGGCGGCGACCAGCGGTGCCAGCGCCGCGCTGTCCGGCGCGCAGGCGCCACGCATCGCCGGCGGCAGCGCGTCGTACAGCTTCGCCATGTTGGGGCCGCAGGCGAACACTTTGTCGACGTCGGCGGCGACCAGCGGGTCCTTGAGTCCGACATGTAGCATCCGGGCGCTGTCGCCCAGCTCCAGCATGTCGCCCAGCACGGCGATGCGTCGACCGCGGTCGCCCAGGTCGGCCTTGGCCAGCACGCCGAGCGAGGCGGCGATCGCGATCGGGCTGGCGTTGTAGCTTTCGTCGATCAGCATGAAGGCGTCGGACAGGCCGTTAGGGCTGAGACGGATGCGGCTGCGCACGCCGCGCCCCTTGAGCGGGTGGACATTCGCCAGTGTCCGGGCGGCGATGGCGACGTCGGCGCCCAACGCCCTGACCGCGAGCATCACGCCAAGGCTGTTGAGCACCCAGTGCGCTCCGGGCACCGACAGCGAATACTGGATCGGCTCGTCGCAAACGATCGCGCTGATCGCGCTGCACGTGGCGTGCAGCGAGCAGTCGATCAGCCGCGCGTCGGCCTCGGGATGCTCGCCGAAGCTCCACACCCGGCCGATACCGGCGGTTCGGGCATGCGCCACCAGCCGCGGATATTGCCGGTTGTTGCGGTTCAGGATGGCGGCGCCGGCCGGGTTCATGCCCTCGAAGATCTCGGCCTTGGCGTCGGCGATGCCCTCGACGCTGGCGAAATTTTCCAGGTGGGCCGCGTCGACATTGGTAATCAGCGCGACGTCGGGCTTGGCGAGCCGGGACAGGCGGGCGATCTCGCCGGCGTGGTTCATGCCCAGCTCCAGCACGGCGAAGGCGCTGTCCGCCGGCATCCGCGCCAGGCTCAGCGGCACGCCCCAATGGTTGTTGAGGTTGCCCGTGGTGGCGAAGGTCGGCCCCTGGGCCGCCAATGCCCGGGCCAGCGCCTCCTTGGTGCTGGTCTTGCCGACCGAGCCGGTGATCGCCGCGAGCTGTCCGCGGAACCGCAGCCGCGCGAAGCGGCCGAGCGCGGTCAGCCCCTCCATTGTGTCGTCGACGATCAGCAGCGGCGCGTCGGCGTTGACGCGCGGCGGCGGGCGGTCGACCATCGCCGCCGCGGCGCCTTTGGCCAGGGCGGCGGCGACATAGTCGTGGCCGTCGAAATTCGG